>CAZMFH010000012.1:0-15879 GCA_964565485.1 uncultured Verrucomicrobiota bacterium
CTATTACGCGCGCATCCGGACTTTTCTGCGCGAATATAATCCGCCGACATTGCAGGGGCGCTTTCATTTTACCAATCTGCTTGCGCTCTTCCGCTCCATTTACCGGCTCGGCATTGTGGGCAAGGAGCGCTTGCATTACTGGAAATTGCTATTTTGGGTGCAATTCCGGCGTCCGCATCTGATTCCGGAAGCAGTCATGCTGGCCATTTACGGTTATCATTTCCGTACATTGTGCGAAAAAAATGTTGTTTAAGCGCCGCTCTGGCATTGTGTGCTCCCTGGTTTTCAAGAATTTTCCGATGAACGAATACGCGAACATTTTGCAGCAATTGCTTTGCCGGATGTATTGCGCCATATCCGGGAATTTTTATGGAAGCCAACAGCATAAAAACGAATGCATATCCTCCAGCCAGGATTGATCCGGTTTTATTTGCCGAACATGGCCGGGCGCGGATTGATCCGTACCATTGGCTTCGGCATGCGTCCGATCCGGAGGTGCGGCAATTTCTGCTTGCCAATAACCGGCATGCTGCGGCGGCTATGCGGCATACGGCCGGGTTGCAAAAAAAAATATTTGCGGAGTTGCGCGCTTTGGTTCCGGCGGATGAGGGCGCTCCGGAGTGGCGTCTGGGCGATTTTTATTATCGCTTCTACTTCGGCGCGCGGCATGAACATCCTCTTTTTGCGCGCCGCGCGGCGCGGCCTGGCGCTGTTGCGGAGGTGCTGCTGGACGGCAATCGTCTGGCTGCCGGCCATGCTTTTTTTGCCTTGGAAGGCATTCAGGTTTCACCGCAGCAGGATCTGCTTGCTTTTGCGGCCGACACAAGGGGCAGTCGTTCGTTTGCGCTGCGTTTTTTGGACATGGCGCGGCGGCGTCTGTTGCCGGATATTTTGGCGGATGTGGATAGTTCCTGCGCCTGGGCTGATGACAATCGCACAATCTTCTACGTGCGGTTGGAGCCGAAGACACTCCGTCCTTATCGTGTTTGCCGGCACCGCCTGGGCTGCGATCCGGCGCGCGACGAAATTGTATTCGAGGAAACAGATCCGTCTTTCCGATGCCTGGTTTTCAAAAGCCGTTCGCAGCGCATGATAATTCTGAACAGTTTTGCCGATCAGTGCGAGGAAGCGCGCTTCCTCGATGCGCGCAACCCTTGCGGACGGTTCACGGTTTTTTGTCCGCGCCAGGCCGGACATGAATATGAATTGGATCACGATGGCACTGGTTTTGTTGTGCGCACCAATCTGGATGCGCCGGGGTTTCGGGTTTGCGCCGCGCCGGCAAGGGCGACAAGTCCGGAGTGCTGGCGTGAATTGGTGCCGGTGCGTTCCGGCTGTTTTATTGAGCGGGCGGCGGTGTTTCGAGGTTATCTGGCGCTTTTGGAGCGGCGCGATGCGCTGGCGCGTTTACGTGTGCTTGAACGCGCTACCGGTGCGGAACATGAAGTGGTTTTTCCTGAGCCGGCTTATGAATTATGGCTGGAAAATATACCCGGCATCAATACGGATACGATGCGGCTGGGCTATACCTCGCTTGCCACGCCTGTCTCATTTTACGATTATAATATGGCGCGGCGCGTTTTGACCCTGGTCAGCCGCGAAAATGTTCCGGGTTATGACTCTGCCCGTTATGTTGTCGAACGGCATTGGGCGCGCAGTCATGATGGGGCGCGTGTGCCGATTTCGCTGGTGCGCCGGCGTGGTCGGGCGCGGCCGGCGCCGCTTTTGTTGTTTGGATATGGCGCCTATGGCGCGAATATTCCGACTTTTTTTGATCAATCGCGCCTGGCGCTTTTGGAACGCGGATTTGTGTATGCCATGGCGCATGTGCGCGGCGGTTCGGAACTGGGTCCGGATTGGTATGCGCGCGGGCGTCTGCGCAACAAGGCCAACACATTTGCCGATTTTATTGCTTGTGCGGACTTTCTCGCGGATATCGGCCTGGCGCGGCGCGGCGCGCTTTTTGCCGAAAGCCTCAGCGCCGGCGGATTATTGCTGGGCGCGGTGATCAATATGCGGCCGGACCTCTTTCGGGGAGTGGTGGCCCAGGCGCCTTTTGTGGATTTGCTCTCGACAATGACCGATCATTCCTTGCCGCTTACGGCTTTCGAATACGCCGAATGGGGCAACCCGCGCCGGGAGGCGGATTGGCGCTATATGCGCGCCTATTCGCCTTGTGATAATATCCGGCCTGCGCCCTATCCGCATGTGCTGGCAACCGCCAATTGGCACGATGGTCAGGTGCCGTTCTGGGAGCCGGCCAAATGGGTGTCCGGCCTGCGTGCTGCAAACACGGCAAATACCAGGATTATCCTGAAGACCAATATGCATGCCGGACATAGCGGAACGGCGGGGCGTTTGCGGCGTTTGCGCGATTTGGCTTTTATCTACGCTTTTCTGATTGACCTGGCTGAAAAAAGTGTGTGTGTGAAACATTTACAACACGGCCGATAATGTAATGCAGGCTTGCCTATTGGCCGGACATCGTTCATTATTTCCGCAGCCATGAATCAAGACATGTCATTTGCCGGTTGGATACGGGCTGTTGGAATCTCAGATTGCGCGGCATTATCCGAAACAGACTGGCGGGCGGCGCGGGTCTCTTTTAATCCGGAAAACCTTTTTTGTCTGCGGGCAGATTGGCTGGAACAGACGTTGATAAAATTAAAAATGCCGGATGATGTTAAGGCGGCCTTCCGGGAGGCCCGGCTTGGCTTGGCCGGGCAAAAGGATTGGGCGCTGCTGATCTGGTGTTTTTGGCGGATGCTTGATGCCGGAACCAAAACGGCGGAAGTTGCCTTGAAAACCGATGGTGCGCATGATGGTCAGGATGCGCAAAAATTAAGGAACTGGCCGGTTATCAGCGGATCCATGCTGCCCAATGCGGCGATGGCGTATGCGTTTGTGTGTCTGGCCGGTTTGCCGCGCCTCGCAAAACTCCACCAAAAGCGCGGTATTGATCCGGCGATAACTTATGATACAATGGCCGACATTGTTTTGTGGGTCAGGGATTTTTATCAGAAAACAGGCGCGTGGGGGTTGGACCGGAAAATCATTCCATGGGTGGCCGGTTATCTTGCGGGGCGGCTAATCAAGCTTGGGCGGCTGCAATATTGTCCGGCGCAATTTCCGTATGATCTGCATTGCTTTGTCAGGAAACGCGACGGACGGTTGTTGATGCTTGCCGGAGAGGCGGCGCGGTTCGGAACGGAGGGACAATATTTTGAGGAGGGCACAGGCGCGAAAGTTTGTCGGACATGGCAGTCTCGCTGGCGGGAAAACACCGAAAGTTTTGACGGCAATCCGATTTCAGCGCGTGGCGCGGCCCATCAACATCAGGTTGCGCTTTTGAAGCGTTTATGGAAGCCGGTCTTGCGCCGCAATGATCCGATTTTGCAGGTGCATATTCCCGCTTCCGGGCCGTTGGATCCGGAGGCATGCCGTCAGTCCCTGCGCCGGGTGTGCGGTTTTTTTGCAAAACATTATCCGGAAGTAAATTTTAAGGCTTTAACCTGTGTTTCCTGGCTGATGGATAATCAGTTTGGCCGCTATCTTGAGCGCAACGCGAATATAAGGCAATTCCAAAGTTTGTTTTATTTGCATCCCGTGCCGGGCGCCAACGAGCGGCAGACTTATGAAAGAGTTTTTGGCGATGAGCATGTTGCAATTGATCAGGCGCCGCAAAACACCTCCTTGCAGCGCCTGGTGGTTAAGCATGTCCGGCAGGGCGGCAGGTGGCATCATGGCGGCGGCGTAATTATCCGCGCCGCAGAGTGCGGGTCGGGCGTAATTAAGGAGGGCAAAAAGAGATACACAATATGAAACTTATTCACAAAGTTATTCCCGGTTGTTTTCTGCATGCTTTGCCGGATGGTATCAAACGCGTCCGGAAAGGTGGTCGCGATTTTTTGGTGGTGGAAGATGTGCGTTGTCCGAAAGGACACAGCTTGATGGCCGAAAGCATGCGCATTCATGGCGAGTCTTCCATCAAAGTGCGCTTGCGGGTTGGCGTGAGCGAAGGCGATATTTTTATTGACGCTTTTTGGGGCGGCCATGCCAAGTTCTATAGTTTTATCCCTGATGTTCAGTCAGCGGGCCCGATTGTAAAGGCGTTTTGTCCGACGTGCGGGGCGGATTTGGTTGTGGATCTGCCTTGTCGCGAAAAAGGTTGCGATTCACGGCGCGCGATCCTGTTTTCGCTGCCGGATCCGCGCAATAAAATTCATGTTTGCGCGCGGCTTGGCTGCCCCTGGCATCAGATGGATATTGCCAATGTGCCCTGTAGCATAGCCGAGAAAATTAATGATATCAACTATGTCGGCGCGCAGGCGGAAGACATTTTTATGGAGATTTAACGAAAATGCCGGGCAATCAGGAAAATGCGGACGGTTCTGTATATCGGGTTTTGGCGTTGAATCCCGGGTCAACCTCAACCAAGTTGGCTGTTTTTGAGAATGAGCAGGAGCGCGCGCAGGAGAATATTGCGCATGCTGTCGAGGATTTTCGCGCTTGTTCAGGTGTGGTTGAGCAGGCTGATCTGCGTTTGCGGCTGATTCGCGCTTTTTTGGATGGGCACGGTCTTGCCGCTTTGCCGTTTCATGCTGTTATCGGACGCGGCGGATTATTAAAACCGTTGCCGGGCGGGGTTTACGCGGTTGGCCAGTCAATGCTGGCTGATTTGCGTTCCTGCCGTTTTGGCGAGCATGCGAGCAATCTGGGCGGCATACTGGCTCATCTGCTGGCGCAAGAGTTGCATTGCTCCGCTTATATTGCCGATCCCGTGGTGGTTGATGAATTGGACGAAATCTGCCGGATTACCGGGGTGCCTGAACTGGAGCGTCGCAGTATTTTCCATGCCTTGAATCAGAAATCTGCGGCGCGCTCCGTCGCGCGCCGGATTGGTAAAGCCTACGAAAATTGTCGTTTTATTGTGGCGCATATGGGCGGCGGCATTTCGGTCGGCGCGCATTGTGCCGGCCGTGTTGTTGATGTCAACAATGCCTTGGACGGCGAGGGACCCTTCGCGCCCGAAAGAGCGGGCAGTCTGCCGGCGGGCCAGTTGGCGCACTTGTGTTTTGGCGGAAAGTTCAGTCCGGATCAACTGAAAAAGAAACTGGTTGGCGGCGGCGGACTGGTCGCGCATTGGGGGTCGAACAGGTTTCCCGATCTGAAGCAAGCCATGGCCGCCGGCGATGCGCGCGCGCGCCTGCTCTTTGATGCCATGGTGCTGAGGGTCAGCCAGGAAATAGCCCGGCATGGCGCGACATTGAAAGGCGTGGTTGATCGGATTATTTTGACCGGCGGTCTGGCCGGCGATCCTGATTTTGTGGGCGCGATTGGCGAACGCGTTGGGTATCTGGCGCAAATTGAGGTTATCCCGGGCGAACGTGAAATGATTGCCATGGCGCAGGCGGCATTGGCGGCGTTGCGCGGAGAAATTAAAGTGAAGGAATATCAAGCATGAAACTGAATGATTTTATCCGGCCTGTTCCGAAGCCGATACGCAAGACGGTGGTGGTGCCGTTTGCCAATGATCCGGATGTGATTGGTTGCATTGCCCGGGCTATGGCCGGCGAAATCGCCGATTTTATTTTGATTGGCGAAGCCGATAAGATTCGCGCCGTGGCCGTCGCCCAGAAGGTTGATATTGAGCGCGCCGAATTTGTGCATGCCGCCGATGAGCATTCCGCCTGTGATATGGCCGCGCGTTTTGTGCACGAAGGGCGCGCTCAGGCGCTGATGAAGGGGCTGGTGCAATCTTCCTCTTATATCAGCGCCATTTTACATAAACAGCATGGTCTGGTTATGCCCGGCCAAATGCTCAGTTGCGTGGCCACCTTTGAAATTCCATCCTATCCCAAACCTCTTTTTGTTACTGATCCCGGTGTTAATATTGCGCCATCCCTTGAAGCGAAGGCGCGTATTCTCAAAAATGCCGTTGAACTGGCGCGCAAGCTTGGTGTGGTTGCGCCCAAGGTGGCCTGTATTGAGGCTGTTGAAAAGGTAACGCCCAAAATGGCCGGCACAGCGGAAGCGCGCGCTTTGCGGGAAATGGGCGAGCAGGGTATTTTTGGCGATGCCGTTGTGGATGGGCCTTTGGGGTTTGACGCGGCTATTTCCCCGAAAGCGGCGCACACCAAGGGGGTGCCCGGTATTGTGGCCGGCCATGCCGATATTGTTTTGCTGCCCGAAATACGCGCCGCCAATGTGCTTTATAAGAGCCTGGTTTGGTTTGCCGGCGCTGCGGTGGCCAGCATTGTGGTCGGCGCCCGTGCGCCGATTGTGCTCCCATCGCGTTCGGATTCGGAAGCAACCAAGCTCTTTTCCGTGGCTTTGGCCGTTAATGTGGCGGAATAGCCGCTTTCTTGATGATTGGGCTGTAATTATGGCTTTATCCGATCAAAAACGCAACTGGCGCTTTTCCCGTTCAGGCGGCGTGTATCAGGTTGTCTTGCGCGACGGCGCCGATATTGCCGGCATTGACCGGCTTGATCAAAAACTCTGGATGGCTCTGGCCGTGCCGATCCGCGGAATAGAATTTGATGCGCGCACGGCGGAGTTGCTTGATGCGGACAAGGACGGTTATCTGCGTCCGCCGGAAATTATCGCCGCAGTCAAATGGGCGCAAACAGCTTTTAATGATCTTGGGATCTTGATGCGCGCCGGCGATGCCGTCAGGCTGGATGACATTCGCGACAAGGATTTGCTGGCGGCAGCCCGGCGTTTGTTGGCTGTGCTTGGCAAGAACGATGCCGGGGTTGTTTGCTTGGCTGATGTTGCGCAGGCTTTTGCGCAGGCGCGGTTTAATGGCGACGGCATCATTCATGTGGAAACTGCGGCTGATGAGCCGACGCGCCGGGCGATTGCCGAGATTATCGGTGTGATGGGCGCGGTGAACGATCAGACCGGCCGACCCGGACTTGATCGCGAAAAATCGGATGCGTTTTTCGCCCAATCAAAAATGTTTCTGGAATGGTCAGGGCGCGGTGAAGCTGATCCGGCGCTTGCCCCGCTGGGCTTACAGGCAACCGAAGCGGCTTTTCAGGCCGTGCAGGCGGTGGCGGCCAAGGTGGAGGATTACTTCACGCGCTGCCGCCTGGTTGCGTTTGACATGCGCGCGCAAGATGTGTTGAACCGCGAGGCGGGCGCTTATGCGGCGTTTGCCGGTCAGGAATTGAGCGCTGCCGCGCCTGCCATAGCGGCGTTGCCGCTGGCGCGTGTGGAGTCCGGCAAGCCGCTGCCTTTGTCGGAGGGTGTTAATCCGGCCTGGATGGGCGCCATGGATGCTTTGCGCGTTCGGGCGGTTGTCCCGTTGCTCGGAGCGGAAAGGACTTGCTTGACGGAAGCGGATTGGCATGGGTTGCGCGCCAGGCTGCGTCCTTTCGAGACATGGCTGCAAGCCAGGCCGAACGGGGCTTTGGCCAAACTTGGTGTGGCAAGATTGCGCGAACTGTACTCCGGCGCTGCTGGCGCTGATATTGCCGGTTTGATCGAACGTGATTTGGCTGCCGCCCAGGATCGCTTGCAGTTCGAAGCAGTTGAAAAACTGGCGCGGATTCGCCGCGATTTGTATAAGCTGCTTGCCAATTCAGTCAATTTCGCCGATTTTTACGGGCGCACTTGGTCGCTTTTTCAGTTTGGCACGCTTTATCTTGACGCGCGCGCCTGCCATTTGTGTGTTGAGGTTGTTGATGTTGAGCAACATGCGCGCCTGGCGGGATTGTCCGGAGCGTTTCTGGCATATTGTTCCATCTCCCGTGCCTCCGGGCAAAAGAAAAATATTGCGGCTGTTTTTACGGCCGGCAATGCCGATAATCTCATGGTTGGGCGCAATGGCGTTTTTTATGATCGCTGCGGCCTGGACTGGAATGCCACGATCATCAAAATCATTTCCAATCCGATTAGCGTTCGCGAAGCATTTTGGTCGCCTTATAAGAAGCTGATCCGTTTGATTGATGAATTGATTGCGCGACGCGCGCGGACGGCCGAGTCGAATACGGTGTCGAAAATATCCGGTTCGGCGACGACCTTGATTGAAGCCAATCAGACTGCGCCGCGTGCGGTTGAATTGCCAAAAAAAATTGATCTTGGCGCCATCGCCTTGATCGGTACGGCGATTGGCGGCGTTAGCGCTTTGGTTGGCGGTGTTTTGCAGGCTGTCTTTGGCTTGGGGCTCTGGCTGCCGCTGGGACTGGTCGGCTTGATCCTTTTGATTTCCGGGCCTTCCATGCTGCTGGCCTGGTTCAAATTGCGTCAGCGCAATTTAGGGCCGATCCTTGACGCCAACGGCTGGGCGGTTAATACCAGGGCGGTTATGAATGTGCCTTTCGGCGCGGCCTTGACTGAATGCGCCCGGCTGCCGCCTGACTCGGAGTTCGTGTTAACCGATCAATTTATCGAGCGCAGGAGTGTGTTGCGATGGTGGCTTCTGGCGGTTTTAGCGGGGCTGTTGTTCTATTTCTTGCGCATCGGCGCCTGGCGTTGGTGGTCGGCTCTTTGAGGAGGCAGTTATGCTGATATTGCGGGGGTTGGGCGGAAAAGTAATGCTCGCCGGATTGTGTTTGGCGTTGTCGCTGGGCGCCGGAAAAGTCTGCGCGGTGGAATCGAATGCTGTGCGGCAGGTCGCTGCCGCTGCTGAGGAAAAGCCGCGCAAGAGTTTTATGCATAAAGCGCTTTTTTATCTGCCGAACCGGTTGTTTGACTTTGTGGATATTTTTCGGGTGCGTGTGCGCGTCGGTCCCGGCGCGGCGGTTGATGCGCGGATGACGGTTTATGCCGCCAATTTTGCCGGAGGTTATAAATCTTTTTATGTTGGATTGCCCGGCCCGCGTTTGGCGCCTGTTTTGCCGTGTCCGTTCGGAAGGGAAGAATTGGTTGGTCTTGTGGTGATGGGGGTTGAGGCCACGGACGATACCGATTATCCGCCCAATTATTCCGTCAGCGAGTGTAATCTTGGCGCGCATTTTCTTTTTTTGGGCCTTGATTTGGGGATTGATCCCATTGAAATAGGCGATTTTCTGGCCGGTTTTTTTATGATAGATGTGCGTGGAGATGATCTTTGAGCATAGTTCCTTTCAGGTGTTTGGGCGGTTTCGCGCGGCTGGTGGCGCTGGCTTGTTGCTGGATAGGCGCCGCCCATGCGGCAGAGCCGTCTGAAACAGCGGTGCTCGAGAGCAATGCCGTCGGACTGGTGCAAAGCGTTTTTAAGCCTGTAGCGCGGCAGCCCAAGCCGGCGCGCTTTGGTTCATTTGCCGAGCGCCTGGATTATGTCCATCATAACCTTTATAACGATTACAACACCCGTGTTGCGCGAACCGATCAGTTTATCGGCCAGGGACTGGCGGATGAGGCTGAGCCGGCGGCATCGCGTTTTCGGCTTGGTTTGTTCAGTCAGATTTCACAGGGAGAGAGCACGGAATTTGCCTTTAAACCTGATTTTTCGGTTGATATTGATCTGCCGAATCTGGAAAAACGCTGGAAAGTCATTGTCAATTCAACGCGTCCGAGCGAATTGCCCGGACGCGATCCGACCGAAAAAAGCGATGCTGTGCAGGTGGGAGTAAGCACGGCCATTAAAGTGTTGAGAACCAGTTTGAGCGCGGGAGTGCGGGTAAAATGGCTGCCGGAGGGCTATGTGCAGTCCAAGTGGGGGCCATGCTGGTCCTGGGGCGCTTTCCAGATCAGGCCGGGCCAAAAATTATTTTTTGAAACCGACGATTTGTTTGGCGAACAGACCTCGCTGAAATTTTATCGCTGGTTGGGCGAGCAGCATCGTTTTAAAGCGGAGTATTGGACGGCCGGCACATTTTCGCAGAGTACAGACGGTTTGGAATGGGAGCATACATTTCGTGGTATGTTTGTGCGTGAATTACTGGAGGAATCGAGCCGCGGAGAGGATACGGATGATTCCGACATGGCGCGCGGAATCGGCGCGCGTTATTCGATGTTCGGTTCGGATAAGAGCATTACGGAACACCGGGTTGCGCTTGTTTACCGGCGGCCTTTTTACAAGCAGTGGATTTATCTTGAAGTTGATCCCGGTCTGAAGTGGCGGCTTGATTCGGCCTGGGATGTCGAGCCGTATGTTCTGTTGGGTCTGGATTTCTATTTTTGGGGCACTGATTGTCGTTAAAAAGCGTTCAAGGGAGGGAATATTCTGCGATGCAAATGAATGAGTTGGCGCAAAAATTGGAGTTGGTCTGTTTGACGCCCGAATTGGATTTGAGCGATTCCGGCGAGATCGTCAAGGGGTATGTTTCCGATTATTTCAGCGATGTGCTGGCCTATGCGCCGGCTGGCGGCGTTTTGATCACGATTCAGGCGCAGATGAATGCGTTGACCGTGGCGCTGCATGCCCAGTTGGCGGCGGTTATTTTCGCCTCGGGCCGGCAGCCAGATCAGGCTGTGATCCGCCGGGCGGTGGAAGAAAGAATGCCGCTCTACAGTTCGCCGGCTTCCGCTTTTGATATTGTCGGCCGGTTATTTGCGCTGGGCTTGCGCGGGGACCGCGCGTGAAACGGTTGGCGCCGGCGCGCAGAGCTTCAGCACGAGTAATTCGAGCGTGATGGCCGGCGGCGTGGCGCCGGAAACCATTTTGCGGCGCGCTTCCATGATCAGTTCGCGCGCCCGGCATAATTGCGGCGCGGTAAAGCGCGCGGCTTGTTGGGCCAGTTTGCCCATGATGAACGGATGCATTGGCGCGCCTTTTTCCGAGGCCAGCGCCTGGGTCAGTTCTGCGGGCATGGCCGTCTGTCCCGGCCCGGGCGCGAGCTGAATGAAATTCTTGCCGGTTTGCCGCAAATTGATCAGGCGCTGGGCGAGGGCCGCCTGTAGAATCATCAGCGCGCGGAAACGTGTTTCCAGGCCGCTGACAATCCGCAACGGTTCCTGGCGTTGGAAAAGCAGGTGGCGCAGCATTTCCAGCGCCGCCTGCGTTTTGCGGCTGCCGATGGCGTCTTCCAGTTCCCAGGAAAAATTTTCCCTGGTGTTGGTTGTGATCGCGCGGATGTCTTCGTCGCTGACGTCGCGCCGTTCGCCGAGATAAATGGCCAGCTTGGCGACTTCTGCGCTGATTTGGCGGTTATCATGCCCAACGGTTGCCAGGAAATTTTCCAGTTGTTGTCCGGAAATTTTCAGTTTGGCGTCCGCAAAGGCCTTGGCCGCAAAAGGCAGTGCCGTTTTGCCGCGCTGCCATGGTTTTTCTGCCAGGGCAAATTCAATATGCTCCCCATGGTCCCGGCATGTTTTGAAGAGTGTGGAGCGTTTATCCATTTTAGGGGCGGTGATCAGCAGAAAATGGCCGGGCGGAATTCCGGCGGCAATCACCTGCGCCAGGCTTTGCATGGTTTCGTTGGTCAGGCGGCTGGCGGCCACGATGGCATGCGCGAGAAATCCGGCGCGCAACCAGACAGCTTTGCGTCCGCCGAGAAAACCCACGGTTTGAACGGCCTCGATGCATTGACGCAGTTCCGTTACGGCTTCCGGGACGGTATCAACATCGGCGTCAATTATTTCCATGCCCAACGCCTGCTCATCCGGCGGAATAAAGGCGTCGAGCAGTTCGCGCGCCTTGGCGCGCATGTTAAATTCGTCTTCGCCGGTCAGCAGGCAGATGTTTGATCCGGATGGCTTGGCTTTTTCTTTCATGGCGGCAAATCAGGCTTGTCGTTGGTTGTTTTTTGTGCTATGTAAATCAAATTACGCCGCATTATTTCAGAAAAATCCGGTCTAAGCAAGAAAGGATATTGTGCATGCAACGTTTGTGGGCGCCATGGCGCATGGAATATATTAGCGGCCTCCGCCAGGCGGGTTGTTTTTTGTGTGAAGCTTTCCAGAGCGACCGGGATGAGGAGCATTTGATTGTCCGGCGCGGCGAAACCTGCGCGTTGATCATGAACCGCTATCCTTACAATAACGGGCATTTGATGGTGGCGCCTTATCGCCATGTGGCTGCTTTGGCGGATATGCAGCCGGCGGAGTTGACGGAATTGATGGAAATGGCGGCCATGGCGTCGCGTTTGCTGACGCGCGTGATCAACGCGCAGGGTTTTAATTTTGGCGTCAACCAGGGCGCGGCGGCCGGCGCCGGACTAAAGGATCATCTCCATTTGCATGTTGTGCCGCGCTGGGATGGCGATACCAATTTTATGCCGGTCCTGGCCGAGGTCAAGGTTGTTCCACAGCCGTTAACAGAGCTTTTCGCGCTTTTATGCAAGGATTTATGCGCGCTAAAATGCGCAAACGGGTAAAAGAGAAGGAGGAAACGCATGCGCAGACAGATTTTTAATCCTGATACGAATCGGTTGGTTTATGGAATCCGCGAGATGGTGGAGCTGTCTCAGCGGATTGCGCAATTAAATCCGGACTTCCGGTTTATCGGCGAAAATATTGGCGATCCGGTGGCCAAGGGCTGGCGGGTGCCGGAATTTGTGAAGGAAATCATGCGCCGGCTGATCCGCGCGCCAGGTGATCGTTCCTTTGGATATACGCATTCGCGCGGATGTATTGAAACGCGGCAATGGGTGGCGGAGTTGTCGCGGCGTTTGGCGCCGGCAAGCCGGTTGGACGCGGAACATGTTCTGTTTACCAACGGACTGGGCGGGGCCATCAGTGTTTTTTATCGCATGCTTAAACAGGGGGCGCGCATTCTGCAGCCGCTGCCCGGTCGTCCGGCGGAGCGTTGTTGGGCTATCGCGCCGATCCGGAACGTCAATGGGCGCCTGATCTTGAGCATCTTGAAAATCAGGTGCGCCGCCATCCGGAAGTGGCCGGAATCCTTTTGATTAATCCCAATAATCCGACCGGCGCGGTCTATGACGCCGCCACGCTTGAAGCCATTGTGCGGATTGCCGAGCGTTATCGTCTGCTGTTGCTTTCGGATGAAGTTTATTTCCGCATGGTCTTTGAGCCGTGCCGCTACACGCATCTGACGCAACTGGTTGCCCGGCGCGTGCCGCTGGTGGTGATGCGCGGAGTTTCCAAGGATGTGCCCTGGCCGGGGGCGCGCTGCGGCTGGATGGAATTTCATAATACCGATTTGGATCGGGATTATGCGCGCTTTTTCGAAAGCGTCAAACGTCCGCTGATGCTTGAAGTGTGTTCGACAACTTTGCCGCAGATGGCCTTGCCGCTGATCTACGGTCATCCCGAATATGAGCGTTGGCGTCGCCGTTACACGGCCGATTTGGATCAGGCTGCGCGCTCAATGACGGCCATCCTTGCCAAAACCGATGGATTGCGCGTCAATCCCATTCAGGGCGCTTTTTATTTGATGACTTGTTTTGAGCATCGCGTTCTGAACGCGCGCCAGACTTTGCCGATTCATTCGCCGGCCGCGCGTTCTTTTATCCGGCGCGCCGTGGCTGTTCCGGGCATGCCGTTGGATAAGCGTTTTGCCTATTATCTGCTGGCATCCACCGGTATTTGCGTGGTGCCGGCCAGCGATTTTTATTCGCCCTGGCCGGGATTTCGGGTAACAACGCTCGAACGCGATCCGCGGCGCAGGCAGGAAATTTACGCTGCCTTGTCGGCGGCCATCACAAACTATCTGGCTTCCGCATAAATTAATGGATCACGCTGTGTTTGCGCGGGAATGTGGCGGCGGATCAGTCGCTTGAATGCCTGCGCGGAGTGTTGTTATGCAATGGAATTTGTTTGGTTTTTTGCGTCGCCGTTCGAGGATTCGGCTGCGTCCGGCTGCTCAGGCGCATTCACCGCGCTGGGCGACGGTTTTTGCCGACCGGCCGGTTACCTGCGGCGTGTTCTGGATGCTGGTCTGGCTTACGGCGTTTTTATTGTTGATGATTGAACGCGGCGCAGCGCCGCGTTTTGCGCTTGGCCAGATTGCGCCGGCAACGATTGTTGCCGCAGAGGATATTGTGCTTGCTGAGCATGCGTCCGCCCCGGCTGAAGCCCTGACCCCGGTTGTGTCTCCCAGCCGTCTGTCTTCCATTCTGCCGGCGGGCAGCGTTCTGGTTGAGCGCGGCGCGCCGATTGATGCGCGTGCGTTGGAAGTGTTGCGCGCTTATCAGGCGCAGATCAGGGATCGTGTGCCGGCGCAAAGCCGGTGGTTCAATCTGCTCGGCAACGCGCTGCTGCTCTTGCTGGGGCTGCTCGTTACGGTGGTGCTTTTCCGCTTTGTCAGGACGGATGTGATCGGACGCAATTCGCTTGTGCTTTTGGTTTTGCTGGTTGCATTGACGAGTCTTGGTCCGGTATTTTGGTTGTTGCGGACGGCCTCTTCGGCGTATCCGTGGATGATGCCTTTTGTGGATTATCTTTTGCCGTTGACGCTGGCGCCTTTGCTGGCGTCGCTCCTGATCGGGAGCTTTGCGGCGATTGGCGTCGGCTTCTGGGTCAGTTTTACGGCGGCATTGTATGCTGATTATCATTTGAATGTTCTGGTGTTTGGTTTCGTGATGGCGGCTGTTGTGGCGCGGATTAACCGCACGGCGCGCACACGCGCCGCGCTTTTCAAAATTGGGTTGGGCGCCGGTTTGGCCGGCTCCGCCTGTGCGGTGGGTTTTTTTGTGCTGGCGCCTCTGCCATTGCTGGTTTTGCTGCAACAGATCCTGGCTGCTTTGGTCAGCGGTATTTTGTCGGCCTTGCTGGCCATGCTTTTGCTGCCGCTTTTCGAAATGATTTTCCGGATTACGACCGATATATCACTGCTGGAATTGGCCGATATGGAGCATCCGCTCCTGAAACGCCTGGCTTTCGAGGCGCCTGGCACATATCATCACAGTTTGCTTGTGGCCAACCTGACCCAAACCGCCGTTCTGGCTGTCGGCGGAAACGCCTTGCTGGCCAGGATCAGCGCTTATTTTCATGATGTGGGCAAGTTGGTCAAACCGGGGTTCTTTGCCGAAAATATTCAGTTGGGCGAGAACCCGCATGACGATCTTGCGCCAAGCATGAGTACGCTGGTTATTATTTCACACGTCAAGGAGGGGATTAACCTGGCTTTGCGGTATAAGTTGCCCCGCTTGATTGGCGATGCCATTCAACAACATCATGGCTCGGGCTTGGTGCATTATTTCTACCATAAGGCCAATGTGCAGGCGGATGAAGTCCGCGGTGAAATGAAAAATTCCGGCGCGGCCGTCAATGAGGAAAATTTCCGTTATCCCGGGCCGAAACCGCGTTCGCGCGAAATTGCCATTATGAGTATTGCGGATGCCGTCGAGGCGGCTTCGCGGTCGCTTGAAAAAATTACGCCCGGGCGTATTGAGGATTTGGTGCATGATGTTGTCAAATCCAAGCTGGATGACGGACAGTTGGATGAGTGTGATTTGACACTGGCCGAAATTAATACGGTTCGGCGCGCCTTGGTCTTTGCCTTGTCCAATATGTTGCATAGCCGTATTTCTTATCCGAAAAATGAAAATAACCGTGGTCAATCGCCAGTCGCAACAGAAACTGCATCCTGACAAAGTGCGGGAGTTTGTCGCTTTTTGCATGTGCCGCGCCGCCGCGCTTGCGGGCGACCGCGTTTGGCGGGATGTGAACGTTGTGCTGGCCGATGATGCCGAAATGGCGTCAGTAAACCGCATTTATCTGGATGAACCTTCCGCAACGGATGTGATCAGTTTTTATCTGCCGCCTCTGCCGGGTGGCAGAAAGCATTGTGCCGGCGTGATTTTCGTCAATGTCGCGCGCGCGCTTGCGGAGGGCGCGCGTCGTTGCGGGGTGGAGGCTGAACTGGCGCTTTATCTTGCCCATGGTTGCGATCATTTGAGCGGGGCGGATGACCGGACCGCCGCCATGCGCCGGCGCATGCGTCGGCGGGAAATGCTCTGGATCAGCGCCGCGCGCCGGGCAGGCAAGCTGCGGTCTTTTTTTTAGTTGGCGGATAAACGAATTGCTTGCGGTTGAAATGGA
>CAZMFH010000012.1:15889-23433 GCA_964565485.1 uncultured Verrucomicrobiota bacterium
TTGTCATGTGGAATAAAATCGGGCGGGCTTTGCGCGTCAATACTTTGATCGGATTTTTCCTGATTGCGCCGTTGGTGGGTACTTTGCTGGTCTTTAATTTTGTTGTCAAATTGGCCACCAATCACATGGTGCCGATGGTCTTGCTCGAAAGCAGGCTGGGCTTGCTTTATCGGTTCGCGGCGCTGCTCGTGGTGGTGATTGGGCTTTATTTGATCGGTCTGCTGGCACGGAACGTTGTGGGGCGCGGTTTATATCGCGTGGCTGACCGGATTGTCAGCCGTATTCCGGTCATCAACAGCATCTATATGCCCATCCGTCAGATCAGCGAATCGCTGGTCAGTTCACGAAACAGCATGTTTCAGGCCGTTGTGGCTGTGCCGTTCATGCGGCCCGGTTTTCATGCGGTCGGTTTTGTAACCGGCAAGGGCGCTGTTGTATTTGCGGATGGCATGCCTGCGGACAGGAACGACGAGTTGTTGAGCGTTTTTGTGCCGACGGCGCCCAATCCGACTTCCGGGTTTCTGATCATGGTTGCGCGTTCGGAATTGCGTGTTTTGTCAATCAGCGTAACGGATGCCATGAAAATGGTCATGTCGGCCGGAGCGGTTTTGCCGGGCGCTTCCGGGAAACAAGCGCTGACCTTGCTTGATCATCTGGAGATGTGGCTCAAACAAAAGGATTCATCCGGCCCGACTGCTTCCGCCAAGTTGCCGGATCTCAAGCCTGCGGAAGACGCCAAATGATTGTTAAAACCGCGGCGATTGCTTTGCGTATCATTCCCTTTTCCGAGACATCGCGGGTGGTGATCTGGCTGACGCGTGAATTTGGCAAGCTGGCCGCGCTGATCAAGGGTGATCAGCGCCGGCTTAGTTTGTTTATCGGGCAATATGATCATTTTTATACCTGCGAACTCGTGCTCTATATGCGTGAACATCGCGGTTTGAATGTGGTGCGCGAATGTTCGCCGCTCAAGCCGCGCATTGCCTTGCGCGAACAATGGCGCGCCATGGTCGGCGCTTCGTATTGCTGCGATTTTATCGCCCGTCTTTCGTTGTGGAACGCGCCGCATCCCGGATTATTCCGCCGTCTCGACACCATGCTCGATATTCTGGCCGCGCAACCGCCCTCGCCGGCGGGGCTTTTCTGGTTTGAGTTGAAGATCATGAATCTGATCGGATTGACTCCGCAATTGCGCGAATGCATCAAGTGCGGACGCAAGATTATCCTCGACGCGCCGCCGGCGCAAACGAACTGTGTCTTTGCTTATAAGCGTGGCGGATTGCTTTGCGGGGCATGCGCTGAGCCGATGGGTCAGGATGTCATGGCGCCTGGTGTGGAGACGCTGCGTTTGCTGCGGTTCTGGCAGCATTCCCGATCCTGGCGCGCGGCGCAAAATCAGGTCTGTCATGAACGCCGGCTGCGGACGGCGCGCGAGCTGCTGGGGCTTTTTATCCGGCATCACCTTGAAATCGAACAGGTTTCCCGCGCCATAGCGTTGGATGCATTATGGCCGGGTTCGCCGCCGCGCGCCGGTTGATCCGGGGTTCTGCGGACTGCCCGGAGTTATTTTTTGAAGATAATGAACTTGCGCGCCGCAAAATTAATCAGCACCGCCGCAATGCACTGCGCGCCGAAGGCAACGGTGGTGGTTAATCCGAGCAGATCAATCAGCGTCCACATCATCAGGGTGCCGATTGCAATGGCAATTCCGGAGGCCAGGTAGAAAAATCCGATTTCAACGGAGCGATGAATGATGGCGCACAAGAAGGGATGCGCGGATAGCCCCGATCGGCGCAGGGCATAATTGACGTAGGTGTGCTGGCGGCCGGCTTCGAAAACCCAGGTGATATTCAAGATGTAGGCCGTAAAATTCGAAATGATGAAAGCAATGCCGTTGTTGATCATGGCGTTGCGCGCCCGGATGCTGTCGCTGAGTTCCGGCGCCGGCAGGTTGAAGAGGCGGACAATAATGTCTTCCGTATTGAGCGCCGGCAGCACGAGCCAGGAAAACAAGAAGAAAATGATGATATGCGTTACGGTTGCTGCGACACCGGCAATGACGTATTTGACGAACTGCCGGAATGCGGCCGCTTCGCTGCTCAGTAATTTTTTTTTGATTCTTTGCATGGCAGATTTTTAAAGGCGCGTTATTTGGCCGGCGCCGGCCAGGCTGCGCGCTTCCACGCTTTGAATTTCCACAAAGCCCTGCGAACTGACCGGATTGAGTCCGGCGCTTTCTTCCATGGAGGAGTCGGCCGGATTATAAAGCGAAGCTGGGCAATCAATCATTTTTTGGAAATGGATGTTGCCCTTGTACAGCCCAACCTGCACCGTGCCGTTGGCGGATTTGGCCAGGACATTGATGGCGGCCATGGCCGAGCGTGTTGTCGGATCAAAATAACGGCCGTCATAAACCTGGTCGGCAATCAAGGCCGATAAATGCCGGAACAATTGAGTGGCGCGCCGGTCCAGTGTGGCCTGATAAATGAACATCAGGCAGCGGCCGAGCAGTTCCATGCCGGGCGCTTCATACACTCCCCGGCTTTTGGTGCCGATGATCCTGTTTTCCAGGGCATGCTTCATGCCCAGCCCGTTGCGGCCGCCGATGCGGTTGGCGGTTCGCATGGCTTCAAGCGGTTTGACGCGTTTGCCGTTGATGGCAATTGCGCGCGCTTGTTCGAAACGCACGGTGAATTTTTCCGTTTTGTCCGGCGCATCGTGCGGCCAGACGCCCATGGTCGGTTTGACGATTGTGCAGGGCGTGGCAAGGCTTTCCAAATCTTCGGCTTCGTGCGAGAGCCCGGCCAGATTTGCGTCGGTGGAATAGTGTTTTTTGCCGCCGACAGAACTCTTGATGCCGTGCCGGTTCAGGTAGGCGGCCATTTGCGCGCGGCCGGGGAATTCCGTCAGGAGCGCCGGATCGCGCCATGGCGCGTACACTTTCATTTTCGGCGCGAGGACGTTGGTGTAGCGTTCGAAGCGCACCTGATCGTTGCCGCGTCCGGTGGCGCCGTGCGCCAGGACGGTGCAACCCCGCGCGCGCATGGCGGGAATCAGGCCGCGCGCCGTGACTGCTCGCGCAATGCCGGTGGTATTCCAGTAGCCGCCGTCATACATGGCCTGCGCTTGCAGCATTTCAAAACAGGCTTCGGCCATCTGGTGTTTTAAATCAACAATAACAGTTTGTGCGCCACAGGGCGCCATGCGTTTCTTGATGTTACGAATGTCGCTTTCATCGGGTTGCGCCAGGTCGGCGGTGAAACACATTATGTTCAAGCCGAGGTCGGTCAGTTTTTTGGCAAGCGTTCGGCTGTCCAATCCGCCGGAAACGCATAAGCCTGTTTTTTCATGTTTTAATTGAGTGATGTTCATTTCAGCATTTCCTTTCCGTAAATACACGACGAATATTGTCGCAAGTAACAGACTTGATGGTTTCCGTATTGACGCACCAGTAGGGCAGAATTTCTTCAATCAGCGAGCGATAGAGACAAAGCGACGGATAACCGGATAAGTATGGCGGATAAAGCTTTTCGCTGACGGGGTGGGGCGCATGGTCGCTTTCGATCCAGTCTATTTCCCCCTGCTTGAGCGCCTGGCGCAGGGCGATTGTATCTGACCATTCGCGTAGCGGCGGGTTGACTTTATATAAATTGCCCTCGCTGCCCCGCATTTGCGCGCAACTCCATAAAAGGTGATGTGGTGTTACGCCGCAGGTGATGGCGATGTCGCGCCGCGCCGGGCGAATCAGTTCCAGCGCCGCCGCCGTGGAAACATGGCAGATGTGCAGTGTGCCTTTGAAGCCTGCGGCGCGCGCGAACTTGATCTGATCGCTGACCGATGCCGCTTCCGCCGTCGGCGGGCGCGACTGATTGTGGCTGGCCGGTTTGGTTGGGTCAAAAGCGCGCGTGCAGAGCGATTCCTTCTCGCAATGGACGGCCAACACTCCCCGGTAACCGGCTTCAGACAGGATGGCATACACGGATTGCTGCGCGGTTTCTTCAATTACGGCCAGGTTGCCGGTGGTGCGTCCGGCATAAAGTTTTAGTCCTGCGACTTGCGCGCATTGTCCGGCCAGCGTTGCGGCGGAACGCAATTGCGCCGGATTGGAGGTTGCGCCCAAGTGGATGCGGTAGCGTCCGCTGCCCTCGCGCGGCACGAGTTTAAGACGCGCTTCCAGGTCGCCCTCGGTCAAAATTGGCGGATCAGTATTGGGCATGTCGAAACAAATATCCACCCCTTGCGCATCGCACAGTTCCAGCGTGTGGGCAATGGTTTCCTTATAGGCTTGTTTGCCATCCCGGCAATGCACATGTGGATCAATCCGCATCACTCTCCGCGATTTTTTGAAGTTGTTTGGCAATGGCCGGGTAAGTTTTGAGGATACGCTCGGCTTTTGCGCGCGTGTTTGGCGCTTGGTAGAATTTTCGGAAAAACTCCGGGTTTTCCAGTAATGTCTGTTCGGCCCAGACTTGGCGGTCGCGCATGCGTTCAAGCAGCAGATCGCACAGTTGGCGTGTTACAAAACCGGCGGCCAGCGCTGTTTCCCAGGCATGCCGGTCGAGCGGCACAACGCTGAAAATTCGCAAGCCCAGGTTGCGCAGGACGTCAACCCCTTCCTCCATGCGGTCTACAAATGAAATAACGCCCAGCAGACGTCCGCCGTGTCTTTCGATCAGCGGTTTCCAGTAATCGCGCACGGATGAGCCTTCGTTGTTGAGATCAGCAACGTGCAGAAAGGTCTGGCCGGCAATCTCGGCGCCCAAAACACGCCCGTCTTTGTACAACTTGAGATGCGGTTTGCGCAGCGCCACGGCGGTTGGATTGGAGAAATCCCAATCGCGTGTCTCGCCGCCGGAAATTGCGTCAAATTCGCCCGCTTCACGGCTTAATTGAATGATTCCATCAATTGCCGCCGCATAAGCGGCCCCGTTCTTCTCGACGCTTACGCTCTGAACATAATATGGCCCGATTTGTCCGGATGTATAGGGAAACCATGGCGTTTGTTTGTCAATAAACCGGAATGCGCCGGTTTCCAGCAGATAGCGCAGATTGCGATCCTGTAACCTGCGCTGAGCGGTAATGGCTCTGTCATTATTGGTGTTGGTTTCTGTTTGCACGCGGTAAAAGATACTATCGGGTTGCTTTCAAAAGTCAATCTGCCAAATTATTCGCTTACCGGGCGATAAGCCGGTCCGCCGCAGATGCCGCGGCAGGCTTGATAAGCACGGGTTGAGAGGCAAACCTCCCACATGCCGGTGTCTTGATGGTATGTCGCCGGATCGGTCAATCCGTCTCCATCATAATCGGCCGGAACCGGAATGCTGTTGTAATCGCCACAGAAACCGCTGCACCAGGCATAGGCGCCGTGTGTTTTTAATGAACCGGAAAACAGCGCCTGCCAGTTGGCTGTCATGGGGTCATAGATTGCCGGGTCAACAAGGCCGTCGCCGTCATAATCGGCCGGAACCGGCAGGTAATGGGCGCCGCCAAAGCATCCGGATATTATCCGGTAGCCGGCGCTTGAAGGTCCGATGGACCATAACCCGGATGGTTGATGATAGATTGCCAGGTCAGCGAGGCGGTCGCCGTCATAGTCGGCCATTACCGGCCGGCATCCGGTTGCGCCGAGCCACGCTTCGTATGCGATGTAACCGGTCGAGGAGGCTGCGCCTTGCCAGCATCCGTCCTTTTCGCGGTAAATCACCGGATCGGTCTTTGTGTCGCCATCAATGTCGTGCGCCGTTGCCATGAATTCCGGGCCGCCGAACAGACCCCATACGCCGTGTCCGCGTAATGGGAACCAGACATACCATAATCCGCTGCCGGGCACATAAACACCCACTCCGGTTATGCCGGAACCTTCGTAGTCGCCCGGTACGGCGCTCCATTCGCTATGCCCGGACTGGACGACAATTGCTTGTGTATATCTTGTGCCGGATAAGAGCACACCCCATGCCGACATGTCGGTGGCGCAGAGCGCCAAATCCGCTTTGCCGTCCCCGTCATAATCGTTGAGGGTTCTGCCGGTTGAATTGACGCCTGCGCTTTGCACGGCGACTGTGCCGGCGCTGCGGGCGATGTTGTTCCTCAAATTCGGGTCGTTGATGGCCGCCAAATGCCGGATATGTATTGCGGGTTGATACGTTGCTTTTAAATCACCGCGGACGGATATGCTTGGTTTCGCGCTTGCGGGAAGGATGATCAGTTTTTCCTGTCCGGATTTTAATGTCAGATTGGTCGGAACAGAACCGATCCAGGCTGTTGCCGTTGCATTGGTCAGGTAGATGCTGATTTGAATCGGGGTATTGCTCAAGTTGTTCGGGCCATGATTGCTGATCCAGCATGAGATTGTGCCGGGATGCGATTGATTGGTGATGTTGATCGGCAGAAAGATGAAATCGCTTACGGCAATGTCAGCGGAAACTTTCGCTGTTTGTGGGTCTATGGCGGCATAGCCCATGGCGGCGTAACTCATGGGACTGCTAAGCTGATCTGTCGTGGCGGCGACCCAGTAGTAATAAGTTTGGAGCTGGCTGATGCTGTTATCATCATAGACTTGTCTGGCGTTTGGTTGAGCGGCGGCACATCGTCCGTTGCTTTGTTGTGCGGCAGGTATGGCGCTTAAGCGTTCGGCCGCATGGGCATTATTTTCCAGCGCGCGCCAGATTGTATAGCCGGTTGCGCCTTGTACGCTTTGCCAGCTTATGCTGATTTTATTCGTATAGGTTCCGGCTGTTGCCGATACATCCTGCGGCGTTCCGATGTTGGTGGAGATCAGCAAGTATACCCCGTCAAAAACACCGGTGCTGCCGGCGCTGATGAATTGCGTTTGGTTGCCAGGCGGCACATGATTGGATAAGGCGCCGTAGCTGATGGTATATTCGCCTGGCGCGGCGCGCACTGCGGAGAGCTTGCCGGTGCCGGAAGCGGGTCCGGCATAGTCCGGCGGCGCAGTTAACCGCCATCTGCCTGTGGCAGGCGTAACGTTGACGGCCAGCCAGCCGTCTTCTTCCGGCAATTCGCCGGCGGGGATGTTTTGGCCGGGTGTGTTTTCCCATGCGCCGCGAATCAAGCGCCCATGCGTATGATCCGGAAAATCGAATTGGAGCCAGCCCGGATTGGTTTGCCCGCCTGTAATGAATTTTATGCCGATATAGCTTGCGCCCTGGCCGATCAGGTTGGTCCAGGATAATGTTTCAGCGCTGTTGCCGGCGCGGCTGATTGTTGCGCCGGGATTGAAGCGTTGGACGCACATGTCCTCTGCATGGATTTCATTGCCGGCCAAGCCGCTTATGATTGAGAAGGCGGAGTTTTCGTAGTTGTATTCCAGCAGGAAGTCGTCGCTGTGATTGCCGTCCACGTCAATGCCCAGCGAAAAGCCGGAGGTTAGATCAAGATTTGTTTCCGGGAAAGATGCGGCGACAATGGCAGCGGAGGCGGTTGCCGCCGAGAGCGCGATCAGAGCGGAGACGGAAGCAATGGATTGTTTTTTCATGGAGTAAACCTCTTTTGAGTTTGGTTATATTAATATTAAGCTAATTGCA
>CAZMFH010000013.1:0-23048 GCA_964565485.1 uncultured Verrucomicrobiota bacterium
CATAGCCATACATTTGCCGACAAAATCCCACCAAACTGGCGCGCGGATAATGATACAACTTGGCACCGGGATGAAACATAAGCCGAAACCCAAGCCGCATGACCCGGAAGGCAGCCAACATTTCCTCGCCCGGCCAAAAGGCCGGATCAAAACCGCCAGCGGCCTCCAAGGCAGACCGACGATAAGCCATATTACAGCCAATGACCATGGACCAACCCACAGGACGCGGAATTACCGCCCCGGACTTATAACGCCCCGCAACATATCCGGCAGCCCAAGAAGCCAGAACGCCCCCGGATAAACGCGCCATAAGCGCCAGATCATCCGGCACAAGACTAGGCCCGCTGACGAGACCAACCGCGCCATCCGAAAAAGGAGCACGGATTGCACACGACCAGTCGTGCGCCACAATCACATCATCATCAAGAAAAGCAATCAACTCGGTTTGGGCAGCGCGCCAGCCGGCATTCTTCTTTTGGCTGGAATCCCCGCGCGGAAAGGACAGATCAAGATGCCGAATATTTGCATGTTGCGCGCACATGGCGCGCACAGTCCCGGCAACGCCCGGATCGGCAATATGTCCGACCACAATCACAGCCAAATCTTCAAACTCATCGCTTTGTATGAGCGAGCCAAGTGTCCGCTCAAGGATCGGACGCCCCAATGTGGGAATAACAACCGTCAGGACAAAGGTTTTGTTCATAGCCAGCAGGTTATAAGATCCGCCCCGCATTTGACAAATCAGGTATAGCGCAGAATTTCTTCGGCCGTGGTGTAACCGTCAAGCACATTGCGGATGCCATCATCGCGCAGCAAGCGCATACCCTGTTCAACCGCCTTGTTGCGCAAGGCCAAAGTCGGTTTGCGCTCATTGATCAGTTCGCGAACGGCATCCGTCACGATCAGATATTCAAAAATGCCCTTCCGCCCGCGATAGCCGCCTTCGTGGCATTCCGCGCAACCCTTGCCATAATAAAACGGACGCCCCTCCAGAGCTTCTTCCTTCAAATCAAGGCGATCAAGGAGCGCCTTGTCCGGCTGCATTGGCGCCTTGCATTTACTGCAAATAACACGCACAAGCCGCTGAGCCAGCACAGACTCAAGCGTTGAGGAAATCAAGAAAGGCTCGACATTCATATCAATCAAACGCGTTACAGCGCCGGCGGCGTCATTGGTGTGCAAAGTGCTCAACACCAGATGCCCGGTCAGCGACGATTCGATCGCGATTTTGGCCGTTTCCAGATCGCGGATTTCACCAACCATGATAATATCCGGATCCTGGCGCAAGTAAGCGCGCAAACAACGCCCGAATGTAACCCCAATGGTTTCGTTAACCTGCACCTGCACGATGCCCTCAATATCATATTCCACCGGATCTTCAGCCGTCAAAAGCTTCATATCAATGGTATTGATCCGACGCAGAGCGGAATAAAGCGTCGTCGTCTTGCCGGAACCAGTCGGGCCGGTTACGATCACAATGCCGTTGGGTTTGTGAATATCGCGCTCAAAACTCTCATAAACATCACTCGGCATGCCGACATTTTCCAATTCGAGCGAAACCGTGGCGCGATCCAGAATACGAAGCACAACGCTCTCCCCAAACTGAGTCGGCAATGTGGAAACACGGAAATCAATCTGACGCCCGAGCATGTTCATCTGCAGGCGCCCGTCCTGCGGCACACGCCGTTCGGCGATATTCAGGTTCGACATAACCTTGATGCGCGAAAGCACCGGCAAAGCCAGTTTGCGCGGCGGCGGCGACATTTCATACAGCGCCCCATCCACGCGGTAACGGATTTTAAATTCCTTTTCAAAAGGCTCAAAATGCACATCGGAAGCCTTGGATTGCACGGCCTCATAGAGCACCAGATTGACAAAGCGCACAACCGGAGTGGCATTGGCGGCCTGCTCCAGTCCCGATTCGTCTTCCTTGCCTTCGGTAAGTTCAACCACAGCATCAGAAGCCATATCCGATTCCAGCTTGGCCAGCATATCGTTGATTGAATCGCTTTCGCCGCCATAAAACTTTTCCACCATCATTTTCAACTCAGCTTCACGCGCAAGCACAAAGACAATGTTCCGCGTAAGCACAAACCGAATCGCATCCGCCACTTCCGGAGTCGGCAACTGGGCCGTCGCCAGAACCAGACCATTGTCATCGGCGCTAACCGGCACAACGCTATACATCCGCGCAACACTTGCTGGAATCGCCTTCACAACATCCTCCGGAATATCGCGCCCCGTCAAATTGACAACGGAAGATCCCAAATGGCTGGCAATCAACACCAGCAAATCGTCCTCGCTCAAAATGCCCATGTCAATCACCACGCTGCGCGGCGAATTACCGGTGCGCTTGTGCTCTTCATGAATTTCTTCAAGCTGCGCGCGGGTAACCACCTTGGCATCCAAAAGCATCTGCAAGAGCGGATCAGCCTGCTCAATATCGGCCATAATCATATCCCTATTTATGTTTGGCGCCGGAAGCCGCCTGCATTTTCATAACAATCGAATCGGGGTCCTGCGCCTTGGTAATCAGATTTTCATAGCTGATAATGCCTTTTTCGTACAGGAACATCAAATGCGCATCCATCGCGATCATCCCCCATTTGGCGCCTGTCTGAATATCAGAAGATATCCGAAAAGTTTTGTTATCCCGGATAAGGTTCTGAATGGAAGGGGTGGTGATCATTATCTCGAAGGCCGCCACGCGCCCAGCCTGATCCTGACGCACAATAAGCAATTGCGAAATTACAGCAACAATACTTGAAGCAAGCTGCGTACGAATCTGTTCCTGCTGATCGGTCGGAAAGGCGTCCACAATACGATCCACTGTGCGCGCAGCGCCGGTCGTATGGAGAGTGGCCATAACCAAATGGCCTGTTTCCGCGGCGGTAATGGCCGCTTCCATGGTTTCCAAATCGCGCATTTCGCCCACCAGAATAACGTCCGGATCCTGACGCAGGGCGCGCCGCAAAGCCTCTTTGAAATTGGGCACATCCACGCCGACTTCACGCTGCGTGATAATAGAGCGCTTGTGTTCATGATAATACTCAATCGGATCTTCAATCGTCACGATATGGCAATCACGCTCGACGTTGATCAGATTGATCATGCTGGCCAAGGTGGTGCTTTTGCCCGAACCGGTCGGACCGGTTACGAGAATCAATCCGCGCGGTCGGTAAAGCAAATCCTTGATTTGTGCGGGCAGACCGATCGCATCAAGCGACAAAAGCGTACTCGGGATTTGGCGCAAAGCCATGCCGACATTGCCCTTTTGCCGGAAAACACTTACGCGGAAACGCGCTTTACCGCCAAAGCCAAAGCCAAAATCACAACCGCCAACTTCGCGTATTTTCTGCTGATAATTGTCGGAAGTAATACTCTTCATCAGCCGTTCCGTATCAGCCGCAGCCAAATTCGCCAAATCCAGCGGACGCAACTCGCCATGCACCCGCAACATTGGCGGCAACCCCACGGTAATATGCAAATCCGAAGCGCCCTCTTCAATCACGGCCTCAAGCAATTCATTCATACTCACTTTGGCGCCTTCCGGCACGGTGGTTGTCATAACATTAATCTCCCATTGTTGCGCCAAGCACTTCTTCCAGCGTGGTAATTCCGGAAATCACTTTACGCAATCCATCCTCGCGCAAAGTGCGCATGCCAAGCTCGCGCGCCCGTATACGCAAAAGGTCCGCCGGAACGCGGTTATAAATCATCTCGCGCACATCATCATTGACCAGAAAGATCTCATAAATGCCTTTGCGCCCGTGATAACCCGTCTGCCCGCAAGCCGCGCACCCCTTGCCCTTGAACAACTGCACATTTTTAAATTGGGCGGCCGCCTCGCCCAACATGCTCATTTCGCTGCTGGTCGGAGTATAAGGCTGCTTGCATTTTTCGCAAATCACACGCACCAAGCGCTGGGCAACTGTCGCACGTATCGAAGAAGCCAGCAAAAACGGCTTGACCCCCTGTTCAAGGAGACGGGTAATTGCGCTGGGAGCATCGTTGGTATGAAGCGTACTGAAAACAAGGTGGCCGGTCAGCGAGGCATTTACGGCAATCTCCGCCGTCTCGAAATCGCGAATTTCACCAACCATGATGATATTGGGAGCCTGACGCAACATGGCCCGCAAAACCGCCGGGAAAGTCAGACCAATATCTTCGCGTATTTGCACCTGGTTAATACCGGCAAACTGATATTCAACCGGATCCTCAACCGTAATGATTTTGCGATCAGGCCGGTTTAAATGATTCAGGCAGGTATACAGGGTGGTTGTCTTGCCCGAACCGGTCGGACCGGTCAAAAGCAAAATACCGTCCGGCATGCTGATCAAACGCTCAAAAACCTGCTGATCATCGGCAAACAAACCGAGCTTGGGCAATCCCAACAACAAGCCCTGTTTATTCAGAATACGCATCACAATGCTTTCGCCATGCGAAGACGGAACGGTGGAAACACGCAAATCCAAATCCTCGCCGCCCACGGAAATCTGGATCCGCCCATCCTGCGGCACTCGTTTTTCGGAAAGCTTCATGCCGGCCATTAACTTGATGCGACTGAGAATCACCGACTGCAGACGCTTGGGGGGATTTTCCATTTCACGCAACGCGCCGTCTATACGATAGCGCACCCGGAACCGTTTTTCGAGCGGCTCAAGATGGATATCCGAAGCCCGGCTGCGATGAGCCTCCATGATAATCAGGCTGACCAGCTTGATGATCGGCGTATCCTGATCGCTGACCTCGCCGGAACCATCGTCTTTGTCCGCAACCCGCACACCCGGATCCACCCCCTCAGGGCCAATCAGATCCTCCATGGACCGTTCAGCCGGACCGTAGTATTTATCAAGCGCATCGCTGATTTCATCGTCCGAAGCCACAACCGCCTCAACATTGCGTTTAAGCAGATAACGCAGGCTGTCGAGCGCATCAATATTGAGCGGATCGCTGATTGCCACGGTCAGCGTATTTTCACTATCAAACACCGGCATCACCTTATAACGCCGGGCAATATCCGCAGGCACCTGCTGAACCACTTCCTGGTCTATTTCCTGATCCGTCAGCACAATCACTTCCATGCCCAATTGCATGGCGACGGCCTTAAGCATGTCCATCTTGGAGATCACACCCTGTTCGATCAGAGCCTCCACAACGCTGCGATGCTTTTCGCCGACCTGCGCGCGCGCCGCCTCAATCTGATCGGCCTTAACCAAGCCGACATCGCGCAGTATCTCCAGAATATATTCGTCATTAAGCGTCATAGCCAGTATCTTTTCTGCCGGCCAAATTAACAAAAACTCACCGGCAAGTCAACTTTCCCCCGACACTTTTCCGCTGTCCCTTGCACACGATGCTTTGTCCCAACAGCAAACAAAACAAAAATAGCTATCAAAAAAAATTGACACTCTTCCGGCAAAATGCTTAAATATTTTTTCAACTTTAAACTTTCTTCGGCAAGATCGGTATTGGCAAAAGAGAGATACGCAACAATCAAAACACGCAGGAGTCCATGCAATGAGCACAAAACTGGCGATTGAAGGCGGAGCAAAAGCGGTAACCAACAAATTGATCGGCTGGCCTAATTTTGACGAAAAAACCATACAAGCGGTCGAAAACGTTCTGCGATCCGGAAAAGTGAATTACTGGACCGGCAAAAAGGGCATGGAATTCGAGCAAAAATTCGCCGAATGGCAGGGCAGCCGTTTTGCCATCTCGGTCGCCAACGGTACTGCCGCCCTGCATACGGCCATGACCGTGTTGGGTATCGGACCGGGCGATGAAGTCATTGTGCCCAGCTACACTTTTATTGCCTCCAGCTTTTCCATTGTCCAAACAGGAGCCATTCCACGTTTTGCGGATGTGAACATTGATGATCACTGCATCAGCATTGAATCAGCCGAAAAACTCATCACCCCCCGCACACGCGCCATCATGCCCGTTCATCTCTATGGCAATGTCTGCGACATGGATAAAGTGATGGCTTTTGCCAAAAAACACAAGCTCTTTGTGATTGAGGATAATGCCGAAGCGTTTGGCGGCGTCTACAAGGGCAAAAAAACCGGAACCATTGGGCATATCGCCGCCTGTAGTTTTTGCCAGAACAAAACCTTCACAACCGGCGGCGAAGGCGGAATGATCACAACAGATGACGAAAATCTGGCCTGGCTGGCACGCAGTTTTCGTGATCACGGCTATGACGTCAAGGAACGCATGCAATTATTGGCGCTGGAACAGAAATTGCCTTATATTCATAACATGGTGGGCTGGAATTACCGCATGACGGAAATGCAGTCGGCCATCGGCTTATGCGAATTGGAGCGCATTGATTCCTGGAACATGCCTGCCCGCCGGCGCAATGCAAAGATTGTGATGGACGCATTGCGTGAATTGCCCCAAATCAAATATATGCCCATTGACACACCGGAACGCCAAAACGGCTGGTTCGTCATGGCATTTTCGCTGAATATTGAGCAAATGCGCTGTAACATCCAGGAGTTTGTCAAGGCAGTCTGCGCGGAAGGCGTGCCGTGCTGGAAAGTATTTTGGCCGCAATGCCATACTGAACGCGCTTACCGTGACTTCAATTCATTCGGCAAATCGGGGTTCCCCTTCCGTTCCAAGGAATATACCGACCCGACCAGCATCCGTTACAATGAAGTCAAGGTTCCAAACGCAATCTGGCATGAAACACATACCTTCACCTGCTTTGCCTACCCGACCTTCACGGCCTCGGATATGGAGCAAATTGCCGAAGGTTTGCGCAAAGTGATTACGCATTTTGCGAAGTAAGCCCAAGGAGGTTCAATTGACACACAAAAAGATCAAATGGGGTGTAATCGGCAGTGGCGGGATTGCAAGGCGCCGCACAATTCCGGAAGGCATTCTGCGGGCAAAAAACGCAGTTTTATCGGTTGTGTATGACGTCAACCCCAAGGCCAACAAGGAAACCGCGTCTCAGTTTAATGCCATGGCAGCCGAATCGGTAAAGGCGCTCCTGGCCGAGGATATTGACGCCGTATATATCGCGACCCCCGTCAAACTGCATAAAGCCCAGGCAATTCAGGCGGCGCGCGCCGGCAAGCATGTCCTATGCGAAAAGCCGCTTGGCATGACTGTGCCGGAAACGCAGGAGATGATCGCCGCATGCCGCCGTGCCAGAGTGCAACTGGGCACAGCATTTATGATGCGTTTTCACTCGCAACATCAGGCAGCGCTATCAATGATCAAAGCCGGCATGCTCGGGCGCATGGTCTATGGTCGCGCCCAATTGTCATGCTGGTATCCCCCAATACCGGGCGCCTGGCGCCAAAACGCCAAGCTTGGCGGAGGCGGTTCGCTGATTGACATGGGCGGCCATTGCATTGACCTTCTGGAAATGTTCTTCGGACCGGCCAAGGAAGTCAGTTGCTTCACCGGCCGATTGGTGCAAAAATACTCCTCCGAGGACAGCGCTGTTGTAACAATTAAATTCGCCAACGGCGCAATAGGCACCGTTGACAATTTTTTCTGCGTTCCGGACAACAGCAGTAAAAATTGCCTGGAGCTTTACGGATCGCGCGGCAGTATTCTTTGCCGTGGCACAATCGGCCAGGACGCTGCCGGAGAGGCCGCAGCTTTTCTCGAAACAGCAAGCCAAGCGTATAACGCCAGACAAGCGCGTGCTGCTGCCGCCGGCAAAACGATCAAACCCAAACCGATCAACACCTATCAGGCGGAAATCGAGGAGTTCAGCAACGCCATTCTCAAGAAACGCACCCCCGCCAATAACGCTGAATTGGGCTTGCAAAGCCAAAAAGTTATTGCAGCCTGCTATCTTTCGGCCAAAACAGGCAAAGCCGTCAAAATCTAACCAGGCATCCGAATTATGCAGCCAAGCGCACAACCAAACCGATTGTTGGGCTTTGGTTTGGCTGTGCTCATTGCGGCTTTTTTGATCGTTCTTTTCTATCGCGGTTTCACTGACCCTGATGAAGGCCGTTATTCCGAAATCCCGCGTGAAATGGTTGCCAGCGGCAACTGGCTCGAAATGCGCATGCTTGGCTATCGTTATTACGAAAAGCCTCCGCTATCGTATTGGTTGGTTGCACCAGCCATCCGGTTGTTCGGCGCGCATGACTGGGCTGTGCGCATTCCGCTCTTCTTCAACGCCATCGGACTAATATGGCTTTTCTGGAAATTAATCCAACGACAATGGTCGCCGAAGTCAACGGGCACAGCGCTGCTGGTAATGCTTGGCATGATCGGCTTCATGGCCGGCACAGGCTTGCTGCTGACCGACGCCTTTCTCATGCTTTGGTTTGGCCTGACTTGTGTCTGTCTTTTTTATGGCGCCCAGCCTGACCTTCCAACTTGGCCGCGTTTGTTATGGTTCGCTGTAGCTGCCGTAAGCGCTGCACTCGGTTTTTTAACCAAAGGCGCGGTAGCTTTCGTGCTGCCCGGCGCAATTTTTTTCTGCTGGCTCATCTGGGAGCGACGACTCAAAGCCCTCCGGACACTGGCGCTGCCGGCGGCAGCCATCATTTTCTTCGCCATTTTGACGCCAATTATGATGGTCATTGAAAAACACAATCCCGGTTTTTTCTATCATTTTGTTTATGAAGAACATCTGGCCAGATTTTTGGGAACTCGCGCGCAACAATTGCATCCGGAACCGTTCTGGTTTTTTTTGATGGTGCTGCCGCTGCTTTTGGCGCCATGGACATTTTTTACGGCGCGCGCGGCTTGCAAAATTATCGTTAGCCGGGCATGGCGCACAGACACTTTGCTGCGCTTTTTGCTCGTCTGGTGCATAGTTGTTATCGGTTTCTTTTCCGCCGGCACGGGCAAGCTGATGTCTTACATTCTGCCGGCTCTGCCGCCGCTGGCCTTGCTTCTGGGGCGATGGGGATTGGCCGAACCGCTTGACGGCAGCCGGCGCGATCAAATGCTTTGGAAAATCGGTGTGCTTGGACCATTGGCGATAACAATTGCCTTGCCAATCTTCTGGATGACAGCCTACTTTCAATGGCTGCCGAAAGATATTTATGCCATCAGCGGCATAAGCGTACTCGGCTTGCTTCCGGCCGGCATTGCCGCCTTAACCGTGCTGCTCAAGAAAGCTTGGACCAAATTCGAAGGCATCTTTGCCTGGAATACAGGCATCCTGTTGAGCGCGGCGCTGCTGCTCTCTCCGCTGGCCGGCAAAGATTTTAATGTTTTGTTGCACATCAATTCTTCTTATGTTTTCAAAAAACTGGCTGCGCAACTCTGTGCTGAAGATCAAATTATCGTCTTCTGGTCATACCGTCCGGCGCTGCCGTTTTACACCCAACACATCTACAAGCCGTTCCAGGACAAAAACGAACTTTCCTATGGCATGCGAATGGAACCGGAACGTCCGGTTGACATCCAAACCATCGCCGAATTGCAAACCATTCTGACCGCAACGCCCGGACGTGTCTTCGCCGTCATCGAGCCACGCGAACTGGAAACAAAATTCAAACCATTGGGACTGCGGACCAAACCGACCAATCTCCCCCGCGACCCGGATACGTTGATCCTCGAATTGCTGAAGCCTGCCGACGCCGCTCCCTGATCAATTGCGTCTGATCAGAAGAAAGCCGATGATTTCCGAAACCACAAAAGGAATCCAGACAATCAGGTGCGGATAAAATTCAGGATGATTGACCATGGCATCGGCAATGATAATAAAAAAATAGAAAACGAAGACCAACAAAAGCGCCACTCCCATGCCAATCGAAGATTCCTTGCGATGAATTTTCATGCCCAGTGCCGCGCCAAGCAGGACGAACGCATAACAAGAAAGCGACAACGCCAACCGTGTGCTAACCTCCACCATGAGCGCCATACGCGGCATCAGAATATTTTCCGCGCCCAGATTCGCAAGCGCGTTTTTCTTGATAAGCGCCGGATAAGCGTCATCAAGCAACATGCGGTTTAAACCAATCAAAGCCGTGCCGACAGGGCGGCGATCAAGCAAAACACGCGAAACATCGTTCAAACGCACTTTCCGGAAAAGATCGGGAGAATAAAGACATGGTCCGGTCAAAAGGCGATTTAAGTCATTCATCAGCGCGCCTTCAAAAGCCAAGCGCCAGGCCGGTGTTCCATCATAGCCGTCAAGCATCCACACAGTCTCCTCGGCCAAATGAGCCTGAATAAAATCCGAAAGACGGTCGGGCGGATCACCCAACAAACGCGCCCAGGCGTCCGGATCCTGCAAATCGCCGTAGCGGAACAAAAAATTACCCTGCAAGGTCCGGAAAATTTCGAGCATCGTCAAATCGGCGCGCTTTTTCCAGACAACATTACGGCTCATCAACTCCGCCATATCAACTTCGATCGGATATTCATCGGCGCTCAAGCGGCGCACACGGCTCAGGTCATTGGGGAACTCTTCGTCCATTTGCTCCATACGCGCCTGGCGCAGACGAATCTTGATTTTTGCGGGATCATTGGGCAGAGTTTCGATGACGCCGGATTTGGCGCGCACAGTTTGCGTCAAGCCACGCTTGCCGAATTCATAAATCACAATATCCTCGACCTGAAATCCGTCTTTACGCGCGATATAAATTGTAAAGCCCGGAAAATCACGGATAAAACGCCCCTCATCCAAAAGCGAAAGAGGCGTTTCAACCCCCAATTTACCGAGCACCTTCCGGCGGGCATAATGACTGTTCGGCGCCAAGTTGCAGTTGATGTACACACAAACCAGACTGAGTATGGCGGCAATCAATAAAGGCGCCTGAATAACATACCAGAGGCTAACTCCGCTGGCGCGCAAGGCAATCAATTCGTGATCGCTGGCCATCCGGCTGAAAACCAGAAAGATGGCCGCCAAAACACTCATGGGAATCGCAAATATAAGCGAAAACGGTATGCCGTATGAAAAAACCTGCAAAATCAACCAGCCGGAAACACCACGCGAGAAAAGGTCTATAACCCGAAAAATATTGCCGATCGCCATAACAAACAGAAAGATCAGCAAGGTAACGAGAAAGGCGGTCAAAAATTGACGGGTAATATAGGCGGTCAGAATACGCATAGAAAGACCCAAAACCACACGGATGAACCAAGCACGGAACACTCAAAGCTCCGCCTTCAATTCGACTCTTATCCGTCCGGATTAGTAGCGATAGTGCTCGGCTTTATATGGCCCCTGAACGGACACTCCGAGATACGCCGCCTGCCGGCGCGACAAAACATCAAGCCGCACGCCAAGTTTTTTCAAATGCAGACGCGCCACCTTTTCGTCCAGCAATTTTGGCAACACGTAAACCCCGGTCTTGTATTGGCCGGCACGCTGATAAAGCTCCATCTGGGCCAGCACCTGATTGGTAAAACTGTTCGACATAACAAAGCTGGGATGCCCCGTCGCACAACCGAGATTGACCAAACGCCCTTCCGCCAGCAAAATAATACTGTTGCCGTTTGGGAATATAATCCGATCCACCTGTGGTTTAATGCTTTCCCAGCGATAGCGGCGCAATTTCTCCACTTCAATTTCCGAATCAAAATGCCCGATATTGCAGACCACAGCCATATTCTTCATGCGCCGCATATGACGTTCGGTGATGACATTGCAACACCCCGTGGCGGAAACAAAAATATCGCCAATCGCCGCAGCCTCATCCATCGTCATGACCTCATAACCTTCCATGGCCGCCTGCAAAGCGCAAATCGGGTCTATCTCCGTTACCACGACACGGGCGCCCTGTCCGCGCAAAGACTGGCAACTGCCCTTGCCAACATCGCCATAGCCGGCAACGACGGCAATTTTCCCGGCCAACATCACATCCGTGGCGCGCATAATGCCATCCACGAGCGAGTGCCGACAGCCATAAAGATTGTCAAACTTGGATTTGGTAACCGAATCGTTGACGTTAAACGCAGGAAAGAGAAGCTGCTTTTTCTCCATCATCTGATAGAGACGATGCACGCCGGTGGTGGTTTCTTCGGAAACACCGAGCAACCCGGCAATCATCCGGCGGAAACGACGAGGATCGCGCCGCAACGATTTCTTTAACTGCGCCAGCAAAGCCTGTTCATCCTTGCTTCCAACCTTGCGTTCCAACACCTTCGGATCAGACTCAGCCTGATACCCAAGATGCACAAACAAGGTAACATCGCCGCCGTCATCCAGGAGCGTGGTCGGACCCATGCCGTTGCCCCAATCCAGGCTGCGGTCAAGAAACTCCCAATACTGCTCAAGCGATTCGCCCTTGAACGCAAACACAGGGGTCCCGCGCGCCGCCACAGCCGCAGCGGCATGATCCTGGGTCGAAAAAATATTGCAGCTTGCCCAACGAACACGCGCGCCAAGCGCCTGCAATGTCTCAATCAGCACGGCCGTCTGAATGGTCATGTGCAAGGAACCCGTAATCCGCGCGCCGCGCAACGGACGTTGCCGGCCATATTCTTCACGCAAAGCCATCAAGCCCGGCATTTCCAATTCGGCAGATTGAATTTCCTTGCGCCCCCACTCCGTCAAACTTTCGTCGGCAACCACATATTCATGCTTTTTTTTCGCCATATAGCCCCCATCTCAGGCATATCCGCAAGCCAGCCGCATCGGCGGTTTCTTCCGGTTTCTTAAAGCGCGCGTTTAAGCGCGTTGACACGATCGGTTTTTTCCCAGGTAAAGATGTCCAGATCTTTGTTCCGGCCAAAATGGCCATAAGCCGAAGTCGCCTGATAAATAGGACGCAAGAGCCGAAGATCGGCAATAATCTGAGCCGGCTTCAAGCCGAAAACACTGCGCACCGCCTTTTCGATTTTATGATCCGCAACCGCTCCCGTGCCAAAGGTCTGCACCAAAAGGGAAACAGGCTCGGGAAAACCAATCGCATAAGCCAGTTGCACTTCACAACGCCGGGCTAATTTTGCCGCCACAATATTTTTGGCGATATAGCGCGCCATGTAGGTGGCGCTGCGATCAACCTTGGAAGGATCCTTGCCGGAAAATGCGCCGCCGCCATGATGCCCCATGCCGCCGTAAGTATCGGCAATAATCTTACGTCCGGTCAAACCGGTATCGCCGTGAGGTCCGCCAATCACAAAACGCCCTGTCGGATTGATCAAATAACGCGTCTGCTTGCCCAGATAACGGGCGGGGATCTGTTTGCAAATAATTTCCTTCAAAACCTTTTCGCGCAAAACCCGATAGGAAACCTCCGGTGCATGCTGCGTGGAAACAACAACCGTGTCCACATAAGCCGGCCGCCCTTTTTCATAAACAACAGTTACCTGCGACTTGCCGTCCGGCCGCAGAAAAGGCAGCTTGCCGCTCCGGCGCGCGGACGCAAGCGCGCGCGTCAGACGATGCGCAAACATGATCGGCATCGGCATCAATTCCGGCGTTTCATCACAAGCATAGCCAAACATCATGCCCTGATCTCCGGCGCCCTGTTCTTTGAAGAGCCCTTCGCCAACTGTTACGCCCTGGGAAATATCCGGCGATTGCCGGTTCAAAGCCACCAAGACGGCGCATGAATCTGCGGCAAATCCAGCATTACCGTCCGTATATCCGATCTGACGCACCTTCGCGCGCGCAATATCGGCATAATTGAGTTTGGCGCTGCTGGTTATCTCGCCGGCAATGACCGCCATCCCTGTGGCCACCATTGTCTCACAGGCAACCCGCGCATGCTTGTCCTCCGCCAGGTTGGCGTCAAGAATAGCGTCAGAAATCGCATCAGCCACCTTGTCCGGATGGCCCTCGGTAACTGATTCGGAAGTGAACATATAATTATCGGTAGACATATTTTTCCTTTTGGAATGTTTCGCAGCTCGCTTTTTACATAAAAGTTCTTGTATTTATACCATCATTACTCCACCAATTCAAGAATTTCCGGAGCGATTTTTTTGGTAAATTCCCGCAAACGCTCCAACCCCTCGGAAGCCGATGGGGCGCTCAAAGCCATTTCGGCAATATCACGCGCATCGGAAAAACTTACGCGCCGCACAGCATCCTTGACAATCGGCAACGCGGAACTGCTCATGCTCAACTCATCAATACCCAAGCCCAGCAACAACGGAGTCATCAACGGATCACCCGCCATCCCACCACAGATCCCCGTCCAGATACCGGCACGATGGGCGACATCAATCGTGTTCTTGATTAAGCGCAAAATCGCCAGATGTGTTGGTTCATACAAATAGGCCACACGCTCATTACCACGGTCAATCGCCAGCGTATATTGAATCAAATCATTGGTGCCCAAACTGAAAAAACTTACATAAGACGCCAGTTTGTCGGCCACAAGCGCAGCCGAAGGCACCTCAATCATGGCGCCCACCTCAATATGCGGATTAAACGGATGCCCTTTGGCCAACAACTCCTGCCTGGCCTGCTCCAGAATCAGATTAGCGCGGACAATTTCATCCAGATTGCTGATCATCGGATACATGATCTTGATATTGCCAAGCGTGCTGGCACGCAAAATCGCTCGCAACTGAGTGCGGAACAAATCCGGCTGCGCCAGACAAAAACGAATGGCGCGCCAGCCCATAAACGGATTGGATTCATCCCAGGAAACATCAAGATTGGCCAGAAGCTTGTCGCCGCCAAGATCAAGCGTACGAATAATCACGGGCGCCGGAGCAAGGCGTTGCACCACCATGCGATAGACTTCATATTGCTCATCTTCCGTCGGCAACTCCTTTTTCGACATATAGAAATATTCCGTCCGAAAAAGGCCAATCCCGTTTGCGCCACTGGCAAGCACCGCATCCACATCGTCTGGCAATTCGATATTGGCGGATAACATTAGCTGGTAGCCATCGGTTGTTTCCGCCGGCAGATCTTTCAAGCGCCCCAACTCAATCTCGATGGCATGTCGCGTCTCCGCCCGGCGCTGCGCCTGCTCGCGTCGTTCCGCGCTCGGATGGACAATTACCAACCCCTTGCCGCCATCCACCAACAACTCGTCGCCGGCGCGAACTTTTTGGGTGATATCGTGGAGTCCGATCACGGCGGGAATACCAAGCTTTGCCGCCAAAATGGCCGTATGCGCGGTGGGACTCCCCAAATCAAGCACAATCCCCGCCACGCTGTCGCGGTTGATGGAAACGACCTCCGACGGCGCCAGATCATTGGCCACCACAATCGCATTCGGCTCGGAAATATCCGCCAAACTCAGTTTGCGCCCCGCCAAATTATGCAAAATACGCCGGGCTACATCCTGCACATCCATGGCACGCTCGCGCACATACTCATCCTTAACCTTGCCGAGCGATTGAATAAAACCCTGGGCGACATCATGCAGAATCACTTCGACATTTTTGCGGCGCCCTTCAATTCCGGTAAACACTTTTTTGATAAACGGACCGTCATCAAGGATCAGTAAATGTGCGTCAAAAATACTAGCCACCGCCGCGTCAGCATCTTTCTGAATATCGCGAATCTGGCGGCGCGTGGCAATCAAAGCCGTTTCAAAACGGGCAATCTCCCGAACAATATCCTCACGGGCAATGTCGCGTTCGACCACCCGGTCTTCATGCGGCGCCTTTAAAAAAACACGCCCGATCACAATGCCGGAGGAAACGCCAATCCCACGCTGGATCAACTCTCCCGCACCCGATTTTTCAGCAGTTTCGCCCCCCATGATGTCTCCTGCGCAACGGTCGCGCCATTGATCGGCATTCGAATCTATTCTTCAAAAAACTTCTGATCGAACAAACGCTGCAACTCATCCATCGCCTGCTCGGCATCCGCCCCCTCGGCAATCACCCTGATCTTGGAGCCGCAACTGGCCTCCATCGTCATCAAACCCATGATGCTTTTGCCGGAAACACGTACGGGTCCTTTTTCGACAGTTACATCGGCATGATATTTTGAAGCGGTTTTGACCAACATGGCGGCCGGACGGGCATGGATTCCATAGCGGTTCAGAATCACAAAATCGCGTATAATTTTTGACATATCATTTGAGTGATTATTAATCAATGCGCTCATTGGATAGATTCCTTTTACTCATTACCAACATCATTTTCTGATCCAACTCCTTGGCGGCATCATGACCAAGGCGCTTTAGTTTTTCATTCAAACTGGCCGTCTCAATCAGCGTCGCCAATTCCCGACCGGACGCAACCGGAATGGTAAGGTGCGGAATGGGCACACCGAGAATATCCCGCGTTTGCGGACCAAGCCCCAGCCCGCGGTCCGGCAAATCCTTCATTTCCTGCAAGGTAACGATCAAATCCAGGTTTTTCTCATCCCGCACCGCCGGCACACCGAACAAACTGGGCACATGCACAATGCCCAACCCCCTGATTTCCATATGATACCGGGTTACTGATGTTGAAGCGCCGATAATTGTGCTGTCATCGTGCCGGCGCAAAAAAGTCAGGTCATCCGCCACAAGACTGTAGCCACGCTGCACAAGCGCCAAAGCCGCCTCGCTCTTGCCGATTCCGGGGCGCCCCTCAATCAGCACACCAATCCCCAGAATATCCACCATGGTGCCCTGCACGGTTTGCGTCGGCGCAAACAGATCCTCCATGATCATGGTTGCCTTGTTAATAAAAGCGCCGGTTACCATGGGCGAACGAAACACCGGCACCCGGCATTGCCCGGCTGCAGCGATTATTTCCGGACATACCTTGCGATTGCGGCAAACCACGAGGCAGGGAATATGCCGCTCAAAGAGCCCGCGCACAGCCGCAGCGCGCGCGGCGGATTCAAGCGCCGCCAAATATTCGTTTTCAGCCATGCCCAAAACCTGGACGCGCCGAAAAGCAAAATGGCGGTAAAAGCCGGCCAAAGCCAATCCGGGGCGATTCAGCGCGGACTCATGAATAACCCGCGCCAAGTGCTCGCCGCCACAAACCAGCCGCAGTCCGGTTTTGTGTTTCGCGGCATTAAAAAAACCCCCTGTTGTAATGGCCATAACAAACTCCCGCCAACCTCACCGGAACGACGCCGATAACATGCCTGCGGCACAATCATCGCCCCCATCAACCGGGCGTATCAACCTGATCAATTTGTTTTTCAAAATCCACCAGCTTGGCCCGGTTTTTGGCGCTCTTATGACTGACAATCTTGTCGCGCGAACGGCGCAACTGGCGGTCAACCTTGTCGGCCACGCGATCAATGGACACATACATGTCGTCCGAAACATCCTGAGCCTCAACACGCAAGTGTGTTTTGCCCTGAACCACCACTTCGACAATATGCCGAAACTTCTGAATATCCAAAATAACATGCGTATGTTCAATTTGCGGGTAACACTGCAGTATCGGCTCCAGTTTGTCTTTCACATATTCCTTCATGGCATCCGAAACGTTTGCGTGCCGCCCTGTAATATTAATGCTCATTTTGTCTCCTTCCGCTTGATTACATGCTAAATCTCGGACCGAGATACAACTCCCGGCTTAACTGGTCTTCTATCAAAAACGCGCTGCTGCCCTCGCGCAAAACCTTGCCCTCGCAAATCAGGTAAGCCCGGTCAACAATCGTCAAAGTTTCACGCACATTATGATCCGTAATCAAAATCCCCAACCCGCGCGTTTTCAAATCCCGAATAATTTCCTGAACATCATACACCGCCAGCGGATCCACCCCGCTGAAAGGCTCGTCCAACAACAAAGCCGACGGATTGGTAACCATGGCGCGCGTAATCTCCAGACGCCGCCTTTCGCCACCGCTCAGCGTATAGGCTCGCTGTTTGGCCAGCCGCGCAATCCCCAACTGTTCAAGCAACATCTCCTTTCTTTTACGACGCTCGGCGGGCGAAAGCGGCAACATCTCCAGAATGGCCATGACATTTTCTTCAACCGTCAGTTTCCTGAAAATAGACGGCTCCTGCGAAAGATAACCAAGCCCAAACCTGGCGCGCTGATGCATCGGCAAAGCGGTAACGTCGCGGCGATCAAAAAGCACCTGGCCGCGATTTGGTTTGATCAGCCCCACAATCATGTAAAAAGTTGTCGTTTTACCGGCTCCGTTCGGCCCCAGCAAACCGACAACCTCACCACGCCCGACACGAATATTGACCCCATCCACGGCATTGCGACCGTGATAGGTTTTAACCAGGTCTTTTGTTAGTATCAAATCCTGCATCATTCCTGTTCCTGCTTCAATTGCCGGGTAACATCCTGTTCCGAACGAATCACCAGACGCGCATTCGGCTCGCAGAGAATACGCTTGGAATCGCGCCAAAGAGTGATGGTCTCTCCGCTTAGCACGTCCTGCTCACGCACAATCCGTGGATTGCCGACCAGCTGCATTTTACTCTCCTTGATCTCATAAATCGCCCTGTCGCCGGTCGCCACCAGATCCTGACGAACTATGGTCACAGCCCCTTCACACTCGATGCGGCTGACATGATTGTCTTCGTCAAAAAACACAACCAAACGGTCGGCGGTAATCTTCAATTCACGATCCGTTACAACAACATTTTCTTCAAAAACAGCCTGACGCTGCTGCTGGTCAAAAGTCAGGCGCGCAGACGTTACCACCGTAGCGTTGGAAGGCGTAACAGCCAATTCGGTTGCATCGGCCGGCGCCCCCGACCTGGGATCAGCAAACGCAGCCGTCTCCGCTTCCGCCCCTGATACCGGCATCCAGCCGCTCAAGCAAAGCCCCAGCAATACAGCCACGCTTGTTTTTCTCATGGCACTCCTTCCAAAGTCCCGCGTTCGCGACCCTCCGGGTTATTGAAAACCAAACGCGCCTGATTGTGAATTTCCATGCGCCCGGTTTCCGCCTTCCAGGCAAATCCACGTCCGGTCAACTCAACGCCGGATCGCGCCACCCAAACCTCGGAAGTGGAAAACGCCTCGCGTTTGATACGATCAAACAGGCACTGCGGTGTCGTAATCTGCATGACAACCCGCCCCTGCTCATAAAAAGTCATTTTCAAATTGGTGATATTAATTTTTCCATCGCTTTCGATCCGGGCATGTTCGCCAAGAATCTCAAATTTCAACTGCCCGTTGGCATCATAATCCGGATAACGGAATCCCGTCGCCGTCTGTCCATTGGCCGACAAGAGCGCACCGAAGCAAAACAACAAACCGCAGCACAAACGCAGGCTCAATCCAAATATCCGTTTCTTTGCCATAAACATCTTTCCGTCAACCCGTTATTTTGAGCGGCCGGCGCGCGCCAGCGCCTTTTCCTGCCGCACAAGACGATCAATGCGCCGGAGCAAATGCCACATTTTCTTCAACTGCTCAAGCGACATCTGCGTATCCTTGTCGGAAAGCGCCTGCCCCGGACGAAGATGCGTCTCGACAAAAACCGCATCACATCCGGCCGCCACTGCGGCACGCGCCAAACAGGGCGCCAGCCAGGCTTCGCCGCCGCTGCGATTCCCGGCCCCGCCCGGCAACTGGACGCTGTGCGTGGCGTCAAAAACAACGGGATAGCCCAGTTCCCGCATAATCGGCAAACTGCGCATATCGGCCACCAGATTGTTGTAGCCAAAACTCGCTCCACGCTCGGTGATCATCAGCTTACGGTTGCCAGTGCTGACAAATTTGCGCAAAATATTCAGAATATCCGGCGGCGCCAAAAACTGCCCTTTTTTGATGTTCACCGGAAGTCCACTGTGCCCCAGCGCCAGAATTAAATCGGTTTGCCGGCATAAAAAAGCCGGACATTGCAACAGATCGGCCACCTTCGCTGCGGCAGGCACTTCTGTTTCATGATGCACATCCGTAAGCACCGGCACACGAAAACGCTCCTTTATTTCCGCCAATATATCCAACCCGCGCGTCAAGCCGGGGCCGCGAAACGAATCATGGGCGGAACGGTTGGCTTTATCGTAGGAAGCCTTGAAAATAAACGGCACCTGCTCGGCATCCGCCCAGCGCGCCAGGCGTCCGGCAAGCTCCAGACACTGCCGACGGCTCTCAATCACACATGGCCCGGCAATCAAAACCAGCGGAAAACCACCGCCGACATGAACACGACCAACACGAATCTGACGGACCTTGCTCATCATCCAACACTCCCATCAATCAGACCAATCCGTTCTGGCGCAAAAGCTCCTCGGCTCTGGCCACGTCTTCCGGAGTATCCACCCCTATTCCATCATGTTCCACAAATTCAACCTTGATCCGCGCGCCCATATGCAGGGCGCGCAATTGCTCAAGACACTCCGCACGCTCCAAAAGTGAAGGCGGCTCCTGCACCAACGCCCTCAAAAAGGCGGCGCGATAAACATACAAACCAATATGCCGCCAGTAAAGCGTTTCCGTGGCGCGAAAATCCCGGTCGCGCACAAAAGGAATCGGGCAACGCGAAAAGTAAAGCGCGCATCCCGATCCATTTACCACCACCTTGCAAATCGCCGGACTTTCCGCCTGCGGCGCATGTAAAGGCGCAGCAGCCGTCGCCATCGGCAAGGATTCATCAGCAAGCATGACTTCCGCCAACCGGTCAATCAAACAGGGATCAATCAACGGCTCATCTCCCTGTATGTTGACCACAACCCCGCAATCGAGGCCATCCACCGCTTCAGCCACACGGTCCGTTCCCGAGACATGATCGGAGCGCGTCATTACCGTCCGCGCTCCAAGCGCGTCGGCAACACAACAAATACGTTCATCGTCTGTCGCAACAATCAGCTCATCCAAAAGACGCGCCTGCTGCGCGCGCTCCAGCACCCATTGGATCAACGGCTTGCCGCAAATCTGCGCCAAACTTTTACCCGGAAAACGGCTCGACCCCCAGCGCGCCGGAATAACTCCCGCTACACGTATTTTCCCCATATAATCCCGATCCGTTCCCGGCATCTTTCCGCCCAATTGGCAAATTAATATAAACCTTTCGCAAAGGATTGTCGAGCATCATATGATTTTGCCTGGCTCAATACTCGAGAATTTCGCGCGCATTGCATGTTGCCGTTCCAAGCTTGCCGACCACCACTCCGGCGGCGCAATTGGCCAGTTCGGCAGCACGTTCATAGTCGGCGCCCGAAGCAAGCGCCAAAAGCAAAGTTGCAATGACGGTATCACCCGCGCCACTGACGTCAAATACTTCGCGCGCCACCGTCTCAACGTGCCGCGGCGGACGCCCGCGCGTAGCCAGGAGCATCCCTTGCGCCCCCAAGGTGATCACGAGGAATGCCGGCTGCCATTTGCGCAAAAGCGTATCGGCCACGCGCAGCAAAGGCGCATCCTGCAACGGATGCGCACACGGCGGTTGTTCCGACAGACGCGCCAAAGCAAAGGCCTCCTTGCGATTGGGCGTTACCACGGTCAGCCCCGGAACAATCAGCGCGTCATCCTCCTTGGGATCAAGCGCCACCGGCAAGTTCCGGCGTTGCGCCGCCCGCACAATCGTTCCGACCAAATCCTGCGCCACAGCGCCCTTGGCATAATCGGCAATAATGACGCCCGTCATGCAAGGCACCGCTGCGGCCACAGCGGCGCAAAAAGCGCGGCGATCCCGTTCGTTCAGACACGGACGCGCCTCCCAATCCACGCGCACAACCTGCTGACGCTCGGCCAGCACACGCGTCTTGACCGACGTCCGCATCTTGCGCGCGCGCAACACTCCACGCGTGCAAACACCTTCATCGGCAAGCGCCTGCAGAAGCATTTGCCCATCATCATCGCGGCCAACCAAACCGCGGATATGCACGCGCGCGCCCAGCGCGCTGGCGTTGCGCGCCACATTAGCGGCGCCACCAGGCATGTTTTTTTCTTCAAGAACGCGGACCACCGGAACAGGCGCTTCCGGCGACAGACGGCTTGCCGCTCCATAAAGATAGCGATCAAGCATCATGTCGCCCACAACAAGAATTTTCTGGCGGCGGAAACGCGCCACAAGCGAAGGCGCCCAATCATTAAAATTTCGCACAACAGCCCTCCTGCCAGTTAATCAAACTGTCCTTTAATGATCATGGTGATGCCTGGGCGCGTGGCTTCTGCGGATATTGCGGATCATCCGGGCGCGTCCAGAAATCAAGCCCCGGCCCTTCAACCCGGTCAATCAGAAGCCGGATCGTCCCGATAATCGGCGCCTGCGCCATGGCACGCACACAAAGGCAACGATCATCGTCCGAAATCCAGACATCCAAACGTCCAACACGTACAAACAAGCCATGGAACTTGGCTTCCGGATAGAGCCGCAGCGAACGAATACGCCGATAACGACCGATCTCAAGTGTCTCGTAATCAATCGCATCCACAAACAGATCATATAGTTTTTCGTCCGCCATAACCCGGAATTGATAATGTTTGCCCAACTCGAATTTCTGCGAACGCATGTAATACATAAAACTGAGCAAATCGCGCGTATCGGGCTCTATCGCAAATTCCTCGCTTTTATCCTTCAAAAGATGCCGCCAGAAGGCCGTTCCCGCCGCATGATTGAAAGTGGTTATCTCATGCAAACGATAACGCCCTTCGCTAAGCCGCTTGGTAAAACGCAACGGCAGAAAAGTCTCCGGGTCCACCACGCTTTCCAGAAAATCATCCACCGGAAAAATTTTATCCATGATACTGCGTGTCTTGGTGGTCACACGGATGGCAATCAATTTACGACCATCTTCTTCAAGCCATTCGCTGGTTACGCGCGTTTCCGCCACAATCCACACCCCCCACTGCACTTTGTAGATCAGCGTCTCGCCCACGGGAAACCATAAATTCGGATACGCCGCCGGCGCATTGGTGTCTGAGCCAAACGCCGCGCCGCCCAACAGACCGACCGCCAACAAGCCAATGCCCAAAACACGCAACAAACTCCGCTCGGCGACGCTGCAAAAACATCCAACTGTTGCCCGAATGTTGTTTTTCATGCGGAAAGCTCCCCAGCGCGCCGCTGCGCGGCGCGAATCGCATTTACTATTGTTTCACGCACATGCCCCTCATCCAAAACTGCCACCGCCGCCGCCGTCGTGCCACCCGGCGAAGTTACCCTGCGCCGCAATTCAATCGCATCAAGCCCGGACTCTTTCAGCAAGCGGGCGGCGCCTTCAACGGTGGCCGCAGTGAGTGTTAGCGCCGTTTTGCCGTCCAACCCCATCGATAGCGCCGCTTCAACCATGCTTTCAATCAAATACAAAACATAGGCTGGCCCGCTGCCGCTC
>CAZMFH010000014.1:0-22953 GCA_964565485.1 uncultured Verrucomicrobiota bacterium
AGGCGGTGGCGCCTTTTCCGAAAGATCCACGCCGGAACCTGCGCAGCTACTTGAAGCACGTTTAGCGTCAGAATCGCTCCACGCTTTTTCGTCCTTTGCTCCCAACTTTTGCATTGCTAATTGATAATTTGAACTTTCCGTCCGCTTCCGCTCGGACGTTCTTCCCGGCGCGCTTTGCGCAGAATTTTATTGGTAACGGCTTAATTTCTTAAACTACAGCAACCAATCAAAAAAACAAGAAAATTTGCTGCATAGCCGGAAATGGTTCCGATTAAAGCAAAACCAGCTGATCGGGATGCTGGCGGCTTTTGCGCGAATGACGAACAGCCAGTTTGGGCTGGCCGCTTTCGCCGAACTCGCCTTCCTCCAGATTAAGCAGAATTTCACGCGAGCGTTCGACAACTTCGCCGGGCAATCCGGCCAGGCGCGCCACCTGAATGCCATAACTTTTGTCAGCCGCGCCCGGCATGATTTTACGGATAAAGACAATGCCGTCACCCTGCTCGCGCACAAGCACATTATAATTTTTAACGCCCGGCAAAGTCAGCGCCAAATCGGTTAATTCATGAAAATGCGTGGCAAAAAGCGTCTTGGCCTTGATGGCGCCATGCAGGTATTCGGCCACCGCCCAGGCTATGCTGATGCCATCAAAAGTGCTTGTGCCGCGTCCGATTTCATCAAGCACAATCAGACTACGTTCCGTCGCGTTATGGAGTATATTGGCCGTCTCCTGCATTTCAACCATGAAGGTACTGCGTCCGCGCGCCAAGTCATCGCTGGCGCCCACACGCGTAAAAACCCGGTCAACCATGCCGAGGCGGGCGGAACGGGCAGGCACAAACGAGCCCATCTGGGCCATGACGCTGATAAGCGCAACCTGGCGAATATAAGTTGATTTGCCGGCCATATTGGGGCCGGTAATGATGTGCAACCGGTTCTGACCTCCATCCAAATGTGTGTCGTTGGGCACGAAACGATCAGCGCAAGGAATCTGTTCGACGACAGGGTGCCGTCCATCCTCGATGCTCAAAACGCCATCAGCGGACATCACCGGACGAACATAGCGCATGGTCAACGCGCGTTCAGCCAGATTGGCGAGTACATCCAGTTCGGCCAGCGCCTGTGCCGACTGCTGAATGGCCGCAGTTTCCGCGACAAGCGCAGCCTGGATTTTCAGGAATAGCTCATATTCGAGGATGGCGGCGCGATCCTGTGCGCCGAATATTTTTGTCTCATAGGCTTTCAATTCGGGCGTAATGAAACGTTCCGCATTGACCAGCGTCTGTTTGCGCGCGTAATCCGGCGGAACATGCTCGGCCTGCGCGCGCGAGACTTCGATATAATAGCCAAAAATCCGGTTGTGCCGCACCTTGAGCGTCTTGATGCCGGCGCGTTGCTGTTCGCGAGCCTGATACTCAGCCAGCCAATTCCGGCCGGAAGCGGAAGCCTCGCATAAGGCATCCAGTTCGGTGTTATATCCGCGTTTAATCAAACCGCCCTCCTTGAGTCCCGGCGGCGGTTCCTCGACAATGGCGGCCTCAACCATTTCAACAAGACCGGGCAGCGGCCTGATTGCCTCGCCAAGACGCGCCAACGGGCCGGGAGGCTGGCCGGCCAGCAAAGTTTTGAGGGAAGGCAGCACGCTCAACGACTGCGCCAGGGCGCGTACATCGCGCGCATTACCCGCGCCGGCGCCCAGCCGCGCGATAATTCTTTCCATATCGCGCAAACCTTCCAACCCCCCGCGCAAATCGCGTAAAAGCGAGCGATCCTGCACAAAAGCGCCAACCGCATCGTGCCGTTCCTGAACGGCCTCCAGACGCGCCAGCGGGCGCAACAGCCATTCGCGCAAAAGCCGTCCGCCCATCGGTGTTCTGGTATCATCAAGCACACCCAAAAGGGTAACCGCGCCGGTTTTACGCCTGTTTTCCGCGCCGCCAGGCGCAACCAGATCGAGATTCACACGCGTACTTTCATCCATGACCATAAAGTCATCCGAATTCCTGACGCGCAGGGCGCGCACATGCGCCAGATCGCGGCGCAACGCATTTTTGACATAATGCAGCATGCCACCCGCCGCGCCGACGAGCGCCCGGCGGCCCTCCGCCCCAAAACCATCCAGCGAATGCACATTAAAATGGCGCAAAAGCGTTTCATAGGCGGTGTCATAGCCGAAAATCCATTCGTCATAGGGGCTTAACATGATCTGGCCAGCGGTATCAAGCACGGCGCGCAGCGGCGCAGCCTGATCCTGCGCGGACTCAGCCGGAAGCACACACTCAGAAGGCGTCCAGCGCAACAGACTTTCGCGCAACGCGGCGGGACTTTCGGTTTCCTCCGCCAGCAGCGCGCCCGTTGACAGATCCAGCAATGCCAGGCCGAAGACGCCGCCGGCCTCGTACACACCGGCCAGATAATTATTGCGATTGCGTTCCAGCACCTGATCGGTCAGCACAACGCCCGGCGTTAAAATGCCGGTCAACGCGCGCCGCACAATGCCCTTGGCGGAGGCAGGATCTTCAACCTGATCGCAAATGGCCACTTTCTTGCCGGCGCGCAGCAGGCGCGCCATATAATTTTCGTAGGCATGATAAGGCACGCCGCACATCGGAACCTTCTGGCGTTTGGTCAGGGCGATATCAAGCAGGCGCGACGCTTCAACGGCATCCTCAAAAAACATCTCATAAAAATCGCCCAACCGGAAAAAGAGAATCGTGTTCGGCGGCAACTCGGACTTGATCCGCCGATACTGGCGCATCATGGGCGTGGAAGCATCGCTGTTCATGGCCTGATACTATATGGATTTATGCCGCATCACGGATAAATAAAATGCCGCCCAAACCGGGCTGGGCGGACGCAGGCAAACCGATCAAGCTGGTTTACCAGGTTTCAACCACTTTTTCGACAATACGCTTGGCAAGATCTTCGGCGGCGGAAGGGACCGCCGATTTTTTGGCGCTGGCCAGATTACCCGCAAAATAAAACGTGGATTCACCCACCACACTGGCCTCATTAATAACGGTGCGGCTGCGGGCGCGCTTGAGCACAAGATTGCAGCTTAACGTCATGCGGTATTCATTGGGTTTGGCCTTGTCTTTTTGATCATACCGCAGAGCCGTCAAAGTCATGCCGGTCAAAGTGCATTCAAGAATCACATCGGCTTCATCAAGCTGCACGATGCGCAGCGTGCCGTCTTTCTGGAACTCCGCAATTGTCGCATTGGTGGCGTCAATTTCAATCAAAGGCTCATTGCTTTTATTGACAAACATGCGCACATAAACGGTCTTGATATCGGCAGGCAGCATGCTGCCCAAACGATAGCCCACACAGCCGTTGTAACCGATAAGCGTCAAAACAGCAAGCCAGGCCGTCAAAAATCGCGTTTTTTTCATAAGGTTGACTGCAATTGACTGTTCAAATCACGCACACGCATCATGGCGCGATCAGCCCAGACCGAGCCGGGATATTCATCGAGCAAACGCTGATAAGAAAGCCTGGCCGCCAGACGCCGGGACTGGATTGCTTCCGGATTCCCTGCCAGGCGCGCCGAACGATCATAAAGACGGGCCTGCGCATAAAGACTCATGGCCAGCTCGTTTTGCAAGGTCTCCAGCATCCGGCGCGCTTCCTCCGCCATCGGGCTGCGCGGATACCAGTCAAGGAACCCCTGCACGGCGGCCAAAGCCTCTTCGCGCAAATCCAGCGATTGCGGATGTTCGGCAGCATACAATTGATAACAGCGCGCCTGACCGAACAACGCCGATTCCGCCAGCGCGCCGATCGGATAACGCTGATGATACATGCCATAAGCCTGAACAGCCATGTCATATTGCTCGGTTTTCTCATAAATGCGCGCCATCCGGAATTGCAGTTCGGCGGCGCGTTTCCATTGCACGCCGTTTGCAATCAGCTTCTCAAACAACGGCACAGCATCCTCCGGCGCCTTGAATTTGAAAAAAAGAAAATAACGATCCCGCGTCGCAATAACATCGGCGATATGGTACATCCTGTCCATCACTTCATCATACGGAAAAAAGCCGGAATATGCCTCCGTCAGAAACTGGTATTCTTCAAAAGCCTTTTGAAGCTTGCCGCGCCGCTCCAGCAAATCGGCGTAATTCTGCAAGGCAACCGGCGCCTGCGCGGATGCCGGCCAGGCGTTGAGCAAAGCGCGATAGGCGCGGCCGGCCCGGATGGTATGCCCGGTGTCGCGCAGCATATTGGCGCGTTCGAGCTGCGCCTCAGGCGTTATATCCTGAGGCCGCGAACGCTCCCACCAGCGCGCAGCATAACGGGATGTGCCGGATTTTTCCTGTTTGACGCCGGAAGCCTCAACCGGATTGCAAACCGCCCAAACGCACAAGCCGGCCAGCAAAAAACGTATTGCCATGATTCGGTAACGCATGTACATAGTATTAAACGCTGCAAACAGCCGCGTCAAGCGCAGAAACAGGTTTTGCGATTTACGAAAGCGCGTTATAAACGGCTTCGGCTATCACCAGGTGCCCGGTTGGATTGGGATGCACCGGCTCCGGACAGAAAATATCCGGCTCATAATAGCGCAGCAGCTTGCCGAAGACCGTGTGTGTTTGGATGTGGCGCGTCTTATAAGCGCGCGCCAGCTTCCGTGTAACGGCCAAATAGGCCGGCAGCAGGCCCAAAACGCTTTTACGGCGGCTGAAAGGAGCGCTGTCGCGGCTGATATAGAACGGATCAATAATCAAGATCCGGCAACTCGGCAGGGCGGCGCGTGTGCGCTCCAGAATTTCATGATAAACTTTTTCGTAACCTTCCGGGCTCAAGCTGGCTTCCCTGGCATTATCCAAAAACCGATGCAAATCATTGATGCCGATTTTGATCGAAAGCCAGTCCGGGCGCTGGCGCAAGACGTCATCCGACCAGCGATTACGCAAACCAACCGCCGTATCGCCGCCGATGCCCTTGTTGACAACCGTTATGCGCTTGGCCGGCTCGCGCGCGACAAGCATATCCATAAAGAGTTTGACGTAACCGTTGCCGAGCGGACGCTGTACCTCACGGCGTCCGCAATCGGTGATGCTGTCGCCAATAAACAAAACTTTCTGACCGGTCCTGATTTGTGTCGCCATATAATTTGTTCCCTATCCTGATTTGAATCTGCATCCTTCTCCATCCCGCTTGATGTCGGCGCATACGGAATGAAGTCTTTTGCGCGCAGTTTGACAAATTTTGCAGCATAGTCAAGCGGCGACAGCCCGCGCCAAAAGCCGAGCTATGCCGAAAAGCACTGATATCACTTGCCTTGCGCTCAAAAGCATGGCATCTTATGTCTCAACAGGCAACACAAAGAGCAATTCCTTGCGAGCCAGCAACCTTGTAGCGCTGACCGCCGGCTCTGGGTATTGATAACAGTCGGCCAGTTTCCGTGAAAATCGCAACATTTAATGTTAATTCGATTCGCACCCGCGCGCCGATTGTGCTGGACTGGCTGCAAAAGCACGCGCCGGACGCGCTTTGCCTCCAGGAGACCAAGACGCAGGACCATGATTTCCCCGCGCTTTTTTTCGCCACAGCCGGTTATCAAGCGGTGTTCCGAGGCGAAAAATCATATAATGGCGTCGCCATTCTCTCAAAGACAACGCCGACACACCTGCATTACGGCTTTGAATCCGGACGGCCGGACGATGACCCCACAAGATTAATCGCCGCGCGCATCGGGCCGGTTCATATCGTCAATACTTATGTCCCGCAAGGCCGCGACATCCAACACGCGATGTTCCAATACAAGCTCAAATGGTTCGAACGCTTGCGCGAGTGGCTGGACATGCATTACACGCCCAAAATGCCGGTCGTTTGGGTGGGCGACTTGAATATTGCGCCGGAAGCAATTGATATTCACAATGCGGAGCAGCAGGAAAATCACGTTTGCTATCACAAAGCCGCGCGCGCCGCATTCGAACAGGTCAAGGCCTGGGGTTTTGTGGATGTTTTCCGCAAACATCATCCGGAAGCAGGCCAATATACATTTTTTGATTATCGCACGGTCAATGCGGTTGAACGCAAAATGGGCTGGCGTGTTGATCACATTCTGGCCACTAAAAAACTGGCCGCCAAATGCGTCGAATGCCACATTGATCTTGCGCCGCGCCGACAAACACAAGCCTCCGACCATACTGTTTTGACAGCCGAGTTCGACATATAAGCGAAGCAAACCGATCAAACAAAAGTTCGTTTTGGCGACCACAAGCAACAGGTTCGAACGCGCCAAAAACAGCCTTGTTTGTTCGGATATATCCTGTATATTGCCGAAACAACGCGAATGCAATCAACCACCCCAAAAGGCGGACATAATGAAAAAAATATTGATCCCAACCAAACTTGAGAGCGATGCGCGCAAAATTCTTGAAGCGCACGGCCATTATACCGTGATCCAAAATGACAAAGCCGATCTGGCCGATCTGGCCAAACAGAACCCCGACACATACGCCCTGATTGTGCGCAGCGAGAAAATCACCAAAGCCGTAATTGATGCTTTCCCGCATCTGAAAGTTATTGTGCGCGCCGGCACCGGCTACGACACAATTGACACCAAATATGCCCGCAAAAAAGGCATTGACGTCATGAACACTCCCGGCGCCAACGCCAATGCCGTCGCCGAGGAAGCCATCGCGCTCATGCTGGCCGATGCCCGCCACATTGTGGCCGCCGACCCGCTGACGCGCGCCGGACAATGGGAAAAGAAAAAGTTCATGGGCCGCGAAATCGCCGGCAAAACCATCGGGATTGTCGGGCTGGGCAACATCGGCCAACTGGTCGCCAAACGCCTGGCCGGATTCGATGTAACCATCCTGGGTTATGATCCGGTGCTTTCCCAGGAACGCGCCGATGCCATGAACGTTGAGATTGTGGAACTGCCGGAACTTTTTGCGCGCGGTGATTATATCACGCTGCATATTCCCGAAAATGAGGAAACACGCGGGCTGGTCAATCTCAATCTGATCAGCCGCATGAAGGAAGGCGCCACGCTGATCAACTGCGCGCGCGCCGGCATTCTGGATGAGGCGGCGCTGCGCCAGCTGAAAGCCGCAAAAAAACTGCGTTTCCTCAACGACGTCTACACTAAAGACGCGGAAGGCCCGAAGAGCGTGGCCGACATTGCCGACATCATGTTGCCGCATTTGGGCGCCAATACGTTCGAAGCCAACAGCACCGCCGCGCGCCGCGCAGCGGAGGAATTGATCGAATTGGATGAAAAAGGCATTACCAGCTTCATCGTCAATCGCGAAGTACCCGAAGGTCTTGATGAAGCTTACGGCAAACTGGCCTTTACAATCACCAAACTCTGCCGGCACCTGCTGGGCGCAGGCGCCAAACTAAAGACACTCGAAACCAGCTTCTACGGCTCACTGGCGCCGTTCAGCGACTGGCTGATGATCCCGGTTGTGCGGGCATTGGGCGAAGAAATTGACCAGCCGCTGGACAACAAGGCCGCCCGCCGCTTTTTAAGCGACATGGGGATTGACGTAACCAACCGTGTTACCGATCCCCAAAAAGGATTTGACAACTCCATGACAATTGACCTGACCGGAACGCTTGGCGCCGGCGCCCTGCGCAAAATAAGCGTCCGCGGCACGGTCGTGGAGGGTTCGCTCATGATCGCGCGCGTCAATGATTTTGACAAACTCTATTTTGAACCCAAAGGCCCGACGGTATTCTTCATTTACAAGGATCGCCCCGGCATATTGGGCCAGATCGGATCCGCCCTAGCCGGAGGCAACATCAATATCGAAGATGCCCGCAATCCGCATCACGCCAAACTCGATCAGTCATTGGTCATTATGAAAGTCAACAAACCTGTTCCGACGTCCATTATGGAGGAAATCAGCGCAAAAATTCAGGCGCTTTCGGCATTTTATTATGATTTTGGCGGATAAGCCGTAAATCCTGCCGCCAATCACTGCTGGACAATTAACAAAGATCCGGTAGAATATTTGCTATATAACGCTATGTTCAAAGACATACCGAAAAACGTTTCAGACGGATGCGGAAAGCGAGCGTGAAACTATGAAAAAGAAATTTAACTTGCATGGCATACAATCCCATGCCGGCGCCAGAAAATTCAGGTTGGGGCTGATTGCAGTGTTCCTGATATCCTGTTCATGCTCCTGGGGATTGCAGGCCGTTCAGGACACCGCTTTCCGCTCCTATGATCCTCAGGTTGAACGTGCGCCACGCATGATGAATGCCCAACAATCCCGTCTGGCTGCATCGGCTGTCGAAGACGGCATACACATTGTCTGGGATAACCGAATTGGCGTTCCTTCCATGCTGCGCGGCAAAAATCTCGGCCAACGCAGCCGATATTCCGCCGGAAAGGGACTGCCCATCGTCGGCAATCCGGCCAGCGACGCCATTGCCGTACTCGACAATATTTCCGGCATTATGAATATCCGCGACGCCCAACGCGAATTTGCCGCCAAACAGCCGGAAACGGATCAGCTTGGCTTTCAGCATGTACGCGCCAATCAAACATATCAAGGACTACAAGTTTTTGGCGGCCAGTTGATCGTGCATTTTGACAACCAAAACAATGCTTACCAGGTCAACGGCAGTTACGTTCCCGAAATCGCGCTTGACATCACGCCGCGTCTTGCCGCAGCACAGGCAATCCAAGTTGCGGCAAATGATCTGGCCAATATGCACAAGGAAACGATCCTCCTTCAAACCAGTCCGGAACTGGTCGTCTATGCCTGGAACGCGCCGGCGCATTTGGCTTATGCCCTGACTTTGTCTTGCGCTCCGCATCGCGCAAATGCATGGCGTTATTGGGTGGATGCCTTGGACGGACGCATTCTTTTGCGTTACAACGACATTAAAACCGCCACATTAACCGGCAGAATTCTTGACGGTGAAGGCGGATCAACACAGTCCATAGAAAATTGCCTTGTCTCCGGTGTAAATTTTTTGCTTTCAAGCACAAGCTTTTATTGGACAGTCCGCAATATTTCCACCAATGAAGATCTTTATGTTGACACCGGCATGCTTGCTTTCCGCACCAATGCTGTCTGGATCCCGGAAGACCCAACCGAATTTTCAGCCGGACGCAACTTTGATTTTATCCAACGCTATTATCTGGAAGTGCATGGCCGGGCAAGCTTTAATAACGCCAACGCCGTTGCCACCGCCAATGTCCATGCTGAAGATGTGGGATTTAACGCTTTTTGGAATGGAATTGACTTTACCTTTGGCGATGGCGAGCCCGGCCGATCCGGACCATTGACGGTGCTCGACGTATGCGCCCACGAATACGGACATGCCGTTGATCAATATACAGCCAACCTCATATACGCCTATGAGCCGGGAACATTAAACGAATCTTTTGCCGATATTTCCGGCGCCACCGTTGAATTCTGGGCGCAACCGGACGGGCGCGCATTCTATCCCAGCGCAACGAACGGATTTTCCGACTGGCTGTTGGGCGAGGATTTGGGTTTGTGGTATCCTGCCATGCGCGACATGCGCAACCCCACGGATGGCGCCACAGTAGGCAAAGGCAATGAGCAACCCATGTTTTATAAAGGGCTCCACTGGTATCCGGGCGACATGGATAACGGCGGCGTTCATATGAATTCCGGAGTAATGAATTGCTTTTTCTATCTTCTCTGTGAAGGCGTTAATCCTCAGGATTCAACAATACGCCTGCATAACGGCACCGGAACAGCCAACGGCAGCCGGATAGCTTATCGCACGCTGACGGTTTATTGCACGCCATACACCGATTTTTATACAATCCGCGACGCCTGGCTTTCGGCCGCGCAAGACTTGCAAGACTTAAATCCCGATTTTGTGAACATGGTTGCGATTTCCTGGGATTTTATCGGCTACGCCACCAATACACCGCTCGATTTCAGCGCAACCCTCAACGCACCCTATTTGCAATGGTCAACCGGCGGTTATCAGCCATGGTTTTCGCAAACCAACATAACACACGATGGAGTATCGGCCGCGCAAAGCGGATTGACCAAACATAACCAATCATCACGCCTCCACACCACTGTCAACGGCGCAGGCACACTTTCGTTCTGGTGGAAAGTATCCTCAGAAACCAATTATGATTTTCTTGTCTTTTCTGTCAATGGCGTCGCAAACTCCGCAATCAGCGGCGAAACTCCATGGCAACAATACTCCGTTACGCTTGGCGCAGGCACACATAACCTGACGTGGTCATACATCAAGGATGAGGCTGATCCTCCCGATTTAAACGTTGTGGATGCCGGCTGGCTGGATCAAGTTGCCTGGAAACCAAACTGGTCGCCGGTTATGCCGTCTGTTACAGCAACCAAGGGCGCATTCTCCGATCGTGTGCGCGTTTCCTGGCCGGCCATATCCGGCGCTACAGCCTACCGGCTCTATCGGCACACGCTCGACAACCCGGCTTTCGCAACTTGCATCGCCCGTCTGACCAGCACGCTATATGATGACCGCGCTGCGGTTCCGGGAACATCCTATTACTACTGGCTGCGCGCCGAAAATTGCGCCACCGATTCCGGGCTTAGCGCGGTTGCCACCGGCTATCGGCTGCTTTTGCCGCCAGCCGGGCTTTCAACCAGCAGGGGAACATATACCGACAAAGTACGCCTGACCTGGCGCGCGGCGCTGGGCGCAACCGGCTATCAAATCTGGCGCGGCACAAACACCGACCGCGCCAAAGCCGTTAAATTGACGGAAACCGGCTCGACTGATTTTGACGATGTTCAGGCAATACCGGCACAAACATATTATTATTGGCTGGTTTCTCAGAAATGGCGTCCGGAAGGCGTCATGCTTTCCGCCGCCAGCGCGCCCGGTTCGGGCTGGCGACGCAGTCAGGCATCAACCGACAACAGCTGCTGTGATTATGACGGCGACGGCAAGGCCGATCCGGCCATTTACAACCGCAGTTCCGGATTATGGACCATTCTGCTCTCATCCTCCGGTTACGCTCCGCTTGTCATGCAGCTCGGTGGAAACGGGTATACCCCCATCCCGCAGGATTATGATGGCGACGGCAAAACCGATCTGGCGGTTTATTCCGATGTTACCGGCGTCTGGATGGTGCTTCTCTCGGCCAGCGGCGACGCATTTGCGCAAATGACTTTCGGCGGCGCCGGTTATCTGCCGGTTCCACGCGATTATGACGGCGACGGCAAGGCCGATCCGGCCGTCTATCATGTGGCCTCCGGACTCTGGCAGGTCATGCTTTCCAGCCAGGGCTATCAAACAACGAGTTTCAATTACGGAGACTACACCTACAAACCGACCGTTGCAGACTATGATAATGATGGACGCAGTGATCCGGCAATTTTCCATATTCGCAACACAATTTTCGGCGAACTCGGGCATTGGCTGGCCATCCTTTCCGGCAACGCCTATGCCACACGCGTCTGGACAATCGGCCAGTCGGGACAACAACCTGCGCCACAGGATTACGATGGCGACAAAAAAGCCGACACCACCCTCTATGATCCCGCCACCGGTCTTTGGCACTGTTGGCCGTCATCCTTCAATTCCACTATCCCAATCACGTTCAACCTGGGCGGCAACACCACAATTCCCATTGGCGGCGACTATGATGGCGACGGTAAAGCCGATCCGGCCGTTTATAATGAAGCATCAGGCGCATGGGAAGTAATGTTTTCCGGCAGCGGCTACGCGCGCGTATCAATTATATTCGGCGGACCAGGCTCCGAACCGGCGGCGCTGTTCAAATAAACAACACCAGGAGGGCAGATCATGACCAAACGCTCCGAAATCTACAAATGCGAAATCTGCGGCAATATCGTTGAAGTTGTCCACGCCGGCCCCGGCGAACTGGTATGCTGCAACAAACCCATGAAACTGTTGCGCGAAAACACGGTGGATGCCGCGCGCGAAAAACACGTGCCGGTTATCGAACGCACCGGCGGCGGGATCAAGGTAACCGTCGGCAGTGTATCCCATCCTATGGAGGAAAAACACTATATTGAATGGATTGAGCTGATCACCGACGGCAAAACGCTCCGTCAATACCTGAAACCCGGCGATGCGCCCAGCGCTTTTTTTGAGGGGGTTACCGCCACAACCGTGTCGGCGCGCGAATTGTGCAACATCCACGGACTATGGAAAGCCTGACCGATGCAAATGCGCCAAATCGCCCCGGACATTTATTGGATGGGCGCCGTTGATTGGCAACGGCGCCTGTTCGACAGTTTGATCCCCCTGCCGGACGGCACGAGTTATAATGCCTATCTTGTGCGCGGCAACCGGCATGTCGCCCTGATAGACACAGCCGATCCAAGCATGCGCGCCGAACTCATGGCGCAACTTGACCGGGTGGAAAAAATTGACTTTTTGATTTCAAACCATGCCGAACAGGACCATGCCGGATTGATTCCATGCGTTCTCGAAAAATATCCCCAAGCCATACTGCTGGCATCCGCCAAGGGTTGCCCAATGTTGGCGGACCATCTTGGCATTGATCCCGCGCGCGCCAAAGCGGTGGCTGACGGCGAAACGCTCGATCTGGGCGGCAGAACGCTTGAATTCATTTCCACCCCATGGGTCCACTGGCCGGAAACCATGGTCTCCTATTTGCGCGAGGAAAACATTTTGTTCAGCTGCGACTTTTTCGGTTCGCACCTGGCCGCCAGCAACCTTTATGTGCAGGATGAAGGGCGTGTTTATGAAGCCGCCAAACGTTATTACGCGGAAATCATGATGCCGTTTCGCGCGGCAATTCGCAAAAATCTGGCTCGGCTCGCCGGTTGCCAGATTAAATGCATTGCGCCCAGCCACGGACCAATTTACAAACAACCTTCATTTATTCTCGACGCCTACCGCGACTGGACCGCCGATACACCGCATAACGAGGTCGTCCTGCCTTACATCTCCATGCATGGCAGCACCCAGCTGATGGTCAATCATCTGGTGGACGCGCTGACCGCCAGAGACATCGTCGTAACGCCTTTCGATCTGGCCGTTACGGATATCGGCAAACTTGCCATGGCGCTCGTTGACGCCGCCACGCTGGTGGTCGGCACGCCAACGGTGCATGTCGGCCCGCATCCGGCGGTTTATTACGCCGCCCACCTCGCCAATGCGTTGCGCCCGAAATTGCGCCATGCGGCGGTCATCGGCTCTTATGGCTGGAGCAGCAAGGCCGTCGAACAAATTGCGGCGCTGATCCCGAACCTCAAGGTGGAAATTCTGGGCGCCATCATGGCCCGGGGCTTGCCGGGCCAAAAAGATTTTGCGGCGCTCGACAACCTGGCCGATCAAATTGCATCGCGCCACGCCGCGCTGGCCGTCGTCACCTGATGCCTGGCTCAGTATTCCCTGGTCATCAGCCGTTTATGCCCCAATGCCAGCGGCAGCCATACGGCCAGCAAGGTGAGCGCAACCAGCCAGCCGGCCGCAACCGCCAGTCCGGCGCGAAATAACCCGCCGCCGATCCGGCCGAGCGTATGCAAGTGAAACAGCATGCCAAACGGCAAAATGGCCGCGCCGATAAAGAGCAGGCTCAACGCCAAATTAAGCGTCCCGCCGAAACCGGAAATAATCGCCATCGGATTGCGCTGCCTGAGATCGAGAAAGATTGCGCCCAGCCCAGTCGCCAAACCGCATAACGCAAAAGCAATCGCCACGGCCACAAGCAAAGCCGCCGCGCGCTGCAGCGTGGTAACATCAAGAAGCGCCACAGCCACGGCCATCAGCCCAACACTGAGGCTCAACATCCCCGTCAAAGCCGCAAGAAACTTGGCTCGCATCACGCGTCCGAAAGTGGTCGGCGCCATGCCCACAATCCAGAAAGCCTGCCCCTCCAAACTGATTTGCGGATAGACAAAACGCGAACAGAATGAACACATCACCGCCGCAAGACTGAACATATTCAAAAAAACAATCAGATTCCGCCAGACCGGCGAGAGCAGATGATAATTGAGATTGCGCAAGTTGAAAAAATAAAGCGCCAGCAACCCGAAGAAAAACAAACCCTGAATCCATTGCGCCGGGTCGCGCGCCAGAACGAGCCAGTCCTTGATAATCATGGCGCGGAGATCCGGCGCGAGAAATCCAAGCCGGCGCGCCGGAGAAAGAAACGGACAAACAGCCATTTTCGGCGCGCGCGGCACGGCCTCCTGCAATCGCAGCCATGTGCCGACCAGCAGCCGGCGTCCGGCCAATTCAATCAAAAGCCCCAGCAAAAGCGTTTGCGCAAGCAAGACCCCGAAAAGCATGCTGCCGCGCCAGGCCTGTCCGCGCGCCAAAGCCATAATGCCTTCGGCAACCCAGCGGCTCGGCCAAAGCGGAAAAGCGGCCAGATTGAGGCCCGGCACCAGGCGCGCCATGACAAAGACCATGTCATCGCCGCCCTGTTTGTAACCGGCAAACAAATCCACCCCCCACCAAACCGCCAGCGCCGCCAAAAGAACAAGGCCCCAGACCCAGGGCGCCAGACGCGGCAGCCAGCGAAAGATACACAAGGCCAGCAGCAGGCCAATACCGGCATGCAAAAAGACAAACGGCAAACTGAAAATAATTGTCCAGACCATAAAAAGCGACGGCAAACGCTCATAATAGGCAAACGCCCAGACAAACGGGATAATAACGCAAAAAAAGGCCCAGGCGGAAATCCAGGTTGTCTCGCGCCACTTGTGAAGCAGCAACACGCCCGGCGCGGCCGGACAGGCCAGCAAAAATGGAATTTCAGGCGAACGTAAAACCGTCGTATAGGTTGTAATAATGTTCGAAATAACCAGCATTAACCCCAAACCAAAGAAAAAGAGCGCGAACAAACGATGCACCAGCATAACGCCCACTCCGCCCAGCGCGCCAATAAAACGAAAGCCGTCCAAAAAAGCCAGGGACAGTCCCGCCAGAAGGGCAACACCGAAAAGCAGAACAAAACAGATTTTGAACAAGGATTGTTCGCGCGCCAAACGGCGCAGATTCAATAGCGCCGCAACATCTTTCTTAAACAAGGCCAGAAATGTGTTCATGCTTCACGCGTTAATTTCAGGAAAACATCCTCCAACTGCCCCTGGATGGCGCAGTGCTCCTTGATTTCCGCAAGCGTCCCGATCGCCGCCAGCCGTCCGCGCGCAATAATACCAATCCGATCCGCCAAATCCTCGGCAAAAGCCAGAATATGGGTGGTCAGAAAAATCGTTGTTCCTGCACGAGCGTGTTCGCGCAGAAGATCACGCAACAAGCGAATCGTAAAAGGATCCAAACCGACAAACGGCTCGTCAATAAACATGATTTGCGGCTGATGCATAAAGGTTACCGCATAAATCAAACGTTGCCGATACCCGTGCGAAAGATCCTTGATCAAAGTATGGCGGTATTCGTCCAGAGCGAACAAGGCAAAATAGCGTTCGCGTTCCTCTGCCATCCGCTGCGCCGGCACGGCATACAAATCGCCGACAAACTGAAAAAACTCGACCGGCGTCAGACGTTCGTACAGAAAGGGCGTATCCGGAATATAACCAATGCGCCGCCTCAGCTCCGGACGGTCGGCAACAATATCCAAACCATCAATACGCGCCGAACCGCCCGACGGCTTCAATAGTCCACAGAGAATTTTGATCGTCGTCGTCTTGCCGGCGCCGTTTGGCCCCAGAAAACAAAACAATTCCCCACGCGGCACGACAAGCGAAAGATCCGATAACGCCGATGTTTTTCCGAAAAATTTCGATAAATGTTCGATTTCGATCATGATTGCCCTTTCCGCACCGGCAGCGTCTGCCGCATTAAAACGCCCCAAGCACTTCCACGTCAAGCCTGCCCATCAAACCAAGCAATTGCATCTGGTCGGCCAATTCTCCGGTCAGCAGCGAAATGTGCGTTGCATCCGCCAGAGTCTGGCCAAGCGTCGGATCCATTTCCACCCAGGCGCCGAGATGGACAGCCGGCCAGGCGTGATAATAAAAAGCGCCCGGCGGGCCATCCGGATCGGCATAGACCAATCCAACATGGATCCGGGCTGGAATGCCGGCGGCCCGGGCCAACGCCACAAACAAATAGGTATGCTCGTTGCAATCGCCGGCTCTTTCGCGCAACACATCGAGCGCGGAAGGCAAGCTAACCGCAGTTTGCTTGCTGATATTCCGGAAAACCCATGCGCCAATCAGCTGCGCCGCCTCCCAGGCATTGACGCCTTGCGGCACAATTGCCGCCGCCTGGCGGAGAATATCAGGATGGCCGGATTGAAGCGCCGGTGAAGGCTCCAAAAAAGGCCGCATATTTTCGGAATGACCGCCCATGGCGAGCGGCATATCCGGCGCAACAGCCCTCAAAAGTTTAAGAACCGCTCCACGGTCGTCCCTTTCCTCCACAATCTGACGCGCCCCCTCCAGACCGGCAAGCGCCGCCACCGGACCATTCAACCGGATTTTCAGTTCACGAGCGGAGCGCAACCGCTCCGCCGGCTCACAACCACGGCATGGCACAGCCATCACGCGCGCCGGATCAAAAATGCGACCAACCCCGGCGCGGGAAACCAAAGCATCCTCCGGCGCGCACGCCACCAAATTCCAGCCGAAAGGTGTTTCCTGGCGGACAACCCGCCCCAAATCGTCAATCCAGGCAAGCGTTTCCAATCCGTTATAGACAAACTTCAGCAGAATTGTCTTGCGTTCCGCTCCGGATTGCGGCGGAGTTTCCCAACGCAAGGCTTCGGCCGTCAAATCCGCAACTGTTAAAGTCATCGGGTCAAGCACACGCAGACGCAAACTCTCCCCGGGCGCAAGTTGCGCCAGCGCCATGGCGGACATGGGCGTATATAAGACCACATCTTCCGGCACATTCAGCATAAAGGTCGTATCGCTATGCGCCGTGCGCATTCGAATCCGAAAGGTTCCCGGTGCAACCGCTGCCCCCTCAACACGCGTCATGTAAACATCTGCCATCAAAACCGAGGAAAATTCCCGCAAGCGATAATCAGGATCAAGGGTTGCGCTCATGGTAACCATAATCTGATGATCGCGCCCCAGCAAATTTAACGCCAGCTGCGTCTGATTACGGAGTGTATAGGCCGTCTCCGCCGACTTGACATCGCTGTCCAGCCAGGTATGGCTGTAACCGACCGGATTGCCCTGAAACTCAAGGCGCATCCAGTTGTCCAGAATCAGGGTTCCGTCTTTGAGCAGGGAGCGATAACCGGCATCAACCCGGGCAAACCGGTGCGGGAATGCCTCAAACCGAATCAGCCAACCGGTCATCAGCAACCAAAAGACGAGGATAAAGCCACGCGCGATATTCACAAGCGCTATTCCGCCGAAGCCTGCTGTTGCGCTTCGGAAAGTTGGTTCAGGAAAACGATATGCTGCATTTCCTCCCGAACAATCAAATCAAGCGCCTTGCCGCCAAGCGCGGGCGGAACAAGCCGCTGGATGCCGAGATAAAAAACAATCGAATCCTTTTCCATACCAACGGCAAAATTCAAAATATCGGCAAACGCGGCATCCTTCCGGAAAATATCCTCCGGTCGTAAACGCGTATCAAGCACCTTGACGCCGGCCAGCGCTTGCAAGTAGGCCGTAACATCAGGATCAAGCGCCATGTTTTTGCCGGCAGCGGATGGAAAAGTTTCGCGCATTTTCGCAAAGGCAAGCTGATGCTGATCCTCCTGATCGGCAATGATATTCAAAACCCGGGCATGGGCCGGCAAATTGCCGGCGGCGCGCCGGTAAAAATCAGCGCCATTGCGCTCAATCTGCTCCGCCATTTCAAAAACTTCATCGGCATTAAAAAGCACGGCAAAATCTCCTCCAGGTTCGCGGCCAGGCACGTCTATGCCCAACCCGCAAAGGGGCAGGCTCAAAAACTATAGGCAACTTTCAGGCCGCCATGCCCGTCTTCTTCGGCATTGGCGCTCGTGCCGGCATAGGCATTGATGCTTAATGCCTCATGCGGACGATAGCACATGCCACCGTTGAAATAAACGGGAACATCCTTGGTGCTACCGGGCGCTTTCTCCGCCACTTTGGCTTCGGCCAGCACGGAAAATTTTTCATCCAAATCCCAGATAAAGCAGGCCGCTCCTTCAAAACGCCCGTTTTCAAAAATATTGGCGTCATAGCGTCCGTCAAGGATCCAGGTATATTTGTCGAAAGTGGTTGTGCCAACCGCCACGCCGAAAATCGGATCGGCCTTGCCCAACCCCATATGGTTCTTGTCGTCGCCAGTCGGCAGCGTAACCTCGACATAGGGAATAACCCACGGATACTTGAACGTATATTCATAGGCCAGCAGTTCCATGCCAAGCGCAACATCATTGATGCCGGTCTTGGTTTTGTTCTTAACATCAGACTTCATCACACTGAAAGGCGCTTTGGCATAAACCGTTAGATTTTCAATCAACCCATAGCGCGCATAAGGCGTCAATGTCGTGGCCTTCAACTTTGATTTCTGATTGGAGAAAACATGATAGCCCTGCTCGGCATAGGATTTGGAATCAACCTGCGAGAGAAAATACTCATCATACTGCGCATAACCGACCAACCCGCCAATTTCAAGCTTATGCAACTCCGGAAAACGATTTTCGCGGCAAAACAATGGCCGCATGGATTCGCTTTGCGCATAACCGGATGCCGCCGCCAAAATCACCGCCATAACAATAAAAATCTTCCGCATTTTTGACTCTCCTTGCGATTATGTGTTTCCAACCCCGCCATGCCCGGCACATACCGGCCAAGCATGCCTGAGAACCAAGCCGTATTTCCCGTAAACTATACGGAATTATTTGAACAAGCAAGCGCAAAATCCCGCAACGGCAACGTCAATCCGGGCAGGATGATGCGCCATAAGGATTAAAAGTAAATGCACCCAGAAGCCGATAACCCTCCATCGAAATCCGGGCATGCCATTTTACGCCTTTAACCAGGGCAATATCATAAAGGCCATCGCCATCAAAATCGGCCGCCAGCGGATAGGATTCCGGATCATCGCCGAGCGCTGCATGCACACCGCGATATACGAGAGACGACAACCAGACGTACCAGATCCCCTTATGATAAACCGCCGGATCCGCCAAACCATCGCCGTCAAAATCGCCTGCCACCGGAATGCCATCCGCCAATCCGAACGGGCACGGACCGAACCGATGCCGATAAGCATCACTGGACAACCAGACATACCAATTGCCGGCGGCGAAAACCGCAAAATCAGCCAGGCCATCGCCGTCAAAATCCGCCGGCGCCGGCGCGGCGCCGATCACGCCATAGGACAACGGGCCAACCGGCCAATATTGATAGGAAGACGGCCAGATGTACCATTTGCCCGTCCGATTGTCATAAACCGCCGGATCCGCCAAACCATCGCCGTCAAAATCCGCCGCCGCCGGGAAAGCGCCCGCCAAACCATAGTTCTGTGCGACGGAACGAACGTAGCTATGCGTGGAAAGCCAGTCAAACCATTGGGCGCCGGCACCAAAAGCCGGATCCGCCAAACCATCGCCGTCAAAATCCGCCGCCGCATAATCATTGCGGCGTTGCACAATGTTGACCGAATCGCTGGCAACCGCACCAACCATATTCGAACAAAAAACAGTGATAACATTTGTGCCGACATGCAAGCCGGCAACAGTAACGGACCAAGGCGTAACAGCGGGGAAAACAGCGCCACCCCCAAGACTGTTGCTCCAACGCATCATGCCGCTCACATTGATATTATTCGTGCCGGCAAGCGCATGCGTTACCGCACCATAATTGCCGGTTACCACTCCGGAAATATTGGTGATCCGCACAAGCGGCGGCACGAGATAAACCAATCTGACGGAATCAATCAACGATCCGCTTGAATTATAATAACCGCCGTCATAGAGACCTTTGGCGCGCACATAAAAATTCACATTGCGCGGCAAATTCAAACCACCGATCCGCCACCCGCCGGCAATGCGCGCGCCCACACCCAATTCCGACCAGGCAACACCGTCAGCCGAATACTCAAAAATACAGCGCGCCAATTCCGGCGAAGCGCCCGATCGCAGCCATTTGATTTCGTCACCCATTTGGGAGACAATCAGCGCCTGCAGCGCCGCCGACTGAATTTTAACCCGCGCCAGATATTTCGTCGCGCCCCAGTCGGTGAATTCGCCACCGCAAATTATTTTGCCGTCTTTTTGCGCCATGGCGGCATAGACGGCATTATTCGCCTCCTGACTGACGGCAAAAGTTGCATCCAGACTGCCGTTGCCGTTCAAAGGCGCAATGTATTTGCGATTCTCGCCGCCCGCAGTCGTGAATGAACCGACAATAACAAGTTTGCCATCGCATTGGATCTGGATGCTCCGAACAGAAAAATTCACGCCATTATCAAGACCAAACGCAGCATCAATCGTTCCGTCGGCATTCAGGCGCACAATGCGATTATGCGCCTGCGCGCCAACCTCGGTGAACGTGCCGCCCATCAAAATCTTACCATCCGGCTGCAGGGCAATCACACGGACTTCGCCGTTGATATTCGGATTAAAACTTGCGTCTATGCTGCCATCCGCATTCAAACGCCCCGCATTGTTGCGCGGCTGCCCGGCCAGCGCCGTGAAATTGCCGCCCACCAGCACTTTGCCATCCGGCTGCAAGACCACGGAGTTGACGTAATCCTCGCCCACACCTTCTCCGGAACTGAAAGAAGCGTCAAGCACACCATTGGCATTCAGCCGGGCAATCCCCTTGTAAGGCGCGCCGGCCACAGTGGCAAACTGGCCGGCAACAATGATTTTGCCGTCCGGCTGCAAAGCCAATCCGCGCACACCGCCGCCGGCAATAACGCTGTGGACAAAAGCAGGATCAAGACTGCCGTCGGCAAGCAACCGCGCAATATAGTTGTGCGGCGCATCATTAACGGTCGTAAAGTAACCGCCCATCAAAATCTTGTCATCCGGCTGCACAACAATCGCGCGCACACTGCCGCCCACCGCGCTGGCGGTAAAACCGGCGTCAACATTATTATAATCCGGGCCTACCCGCGCAATACCTTTATGCTCGGCGCCCCCGATGGCCGTCAAAAGTCCGCCAATCAATATGCGCTCGTCGCGCTGCACCGCCACGGCATAAACAGTATTATCCGGCTTGGAAACAAAGCTCATTGCCGAATCTATTTTGCCGCTTTGCTCATAAAGCCGGACAATATATGGATAAGCGGAGTTGTTGCATTCCTCAAACAAACCGCCGGCAAGCAGCTTGCCGTCCGCTTGCTGCAACATGCATACAACCGTCTTGTTAAAACCAACGCCAATGTCGAAAGACGGATCAAGCTCACCGTTGATATTCAAGCGCACACAACGCGCATGCGGCGCGCCATTGAAGCTTGTGAAACCGCCAAAGACGACAATTTTGCCGTCAAACTGCGGCAGGCAACCGACAGGCGTACCGGCATCAATGCCGCTGCCAACATTAAAAGAAGCATCAAAAGTCCCGTCGCTGTTCAACCGGGCAAGACAACTGCATTCGGTTCCACCCGCCTCCGTAAACGCGCCAACCAGAATAATTTTTCCGTCCGACTGCACAATAATATCGCGCACCATCGAATTGGCGCCGGGATCGAACAATTCATCCAAAGAACCGTCAGCATGCAAACGCGCGATATGATGGCGAATTTTACCGCAAACAACACGAAAGTCGCCGCCAATCAGAATTTTGCCGTCAGGCTGCACAGCAATGGCGCAAATACCGGCGACTTCAACAGCATGATCGGGATTAATCTGGGCATTAAAGGAAGCATCAATAGAACCATCCTGATTGAGGCGGCCGATACATTTCCGGGAATTATCCGCCAAAGTGGTAAAAAAACCGCCTACCAGTATTTTGCCATCCGGTTGAACAACAAGCTTCAATACAGTCGGCGGCACATCATCTACCGAACCAGATACACCCGGATTGAATTCCACATCCAATTCCCCGTTCGCCATCAACCGGGCAATCAAAGCGCGCGCAACACCATTCATCTCCGTAAACAAACCACCCGCCAGAACTTTATCATCCGCTTGGCGAGCCAACGTGTAAACCAAACCGCCATCGGCCGTGGCGGCGCAATCCATGTCCGGCATGCCGTTGGCGTGAATGCGCGCGATGTATTTGCGCCCAATCATGTTCACGCTGCTGAAATCTCCGCCGATAAACAAGCCGCCATCGCTTTGTTGAGCAATCGCATAAACATATCCGTGTTCATTCAACGCCGGACGAAAACTATCAATCACCGTCTGCGCCCACGCAACACCGCCCGCCGCCAGAATAGCCGCCATCACAACCGCTTTTTGTCTTTTTGAACTCATTCTGCCCCTCTTTTGATTGCTTGTTTCTCCGTCCCAGAACACCAATTCAAAACGTTTTTGGCATCATAACATCCTGCCCTGCACCGTCAATCTTCAATTGCATGAAACAAAAACCTGTAAAAACAACTGTTGACTCTCAACGCGAAATCGGTATGCTTTGTTCTCTTACGGGGTGTAGCGCAGACTGGTAGCGCGTTTGGTTCGGGACCAAAAGGTCGTGGGTTCAAATCCCACCGCCCCGATTTTTTGCTTCCGGGCGCACCAAGCTTGCTTGTCGCGCGCCTAATAGGGCATGGGTTCTTGGCACAACCTGTTAATCACCAAACTCAGGTTTCAGGCAACCAACAACTTAACAAACCAACCTTTTACAAAAATGCGTTACTTCGTTCGTGTTTTTTGTAAAGTATTTCTGAGCGCCCAATGTGATTGCAGGCCAAAAAACTCAGATTAAACCAAAGGTAACAAAATGCAAAATAAAACAACCCACTCCATAATTACAGCCGTTTTGCTTTTAAGCTTGGGCTTAACGCTGCCATCTCAGGCGGAAAAAGTGCTTTTGCGCGGCGGCAGTTCCGTCAGCGCGCCGATCCTCAAGAACGAAAACGAGCTGGTCATTATTGATCTCGGTTACAAGGCGCTGACAATCCCGGCGCGACACATTCTTGAAATTCTTGAGGAAGAACTCG
>CAZMFH010000015.1:0-4972 GCA_964565485.1 uncultured Verrucomicrobiota bacterium
CGGCATGCTTCGCGCCTTGCAGCTGCGGCATCCTGACCTCATCACGGATTCAGGTCAGGTGAAAGCGAGGCTTGCTTTAAAGCCGAGAACACTGTAGTTTTGGCGCAGAAAGCCGGCATTTCGGCGAAGCCTCCGGAGAAGCGGATATGTTAGTTAATGTGCGGGAATTAAAACCGGGCATGATTTTGTTGCGCGATCTCGCGCACGACGGCAACGTCATCCTCAAGGCCAAATCCGTCCTTTCCGCGCACATCATCAGTGTTCTAAAAATCCGCGGCATTACCCGCGTGGATATCGAGGAAACCAGCGAACACCATGCGCCCGGCGCCGACGTTTACTACAAGATGGCCTTAAAATCCGATGATAATTCCTCCGCCATTTACGAAAAAACAAAAAAGGATATCGAAACGCTTTTTGCTGCGGCAGAGCAGGACGCGCAGACCATGCTTTTAAAATACTGCATTATCAGGCAATTGGAGGAAAAACATTTTGAATCCGATTGATGAATTCCGCATCAAAGTGGAAAACGAATTGAAGCATGTCAAAAACCTTTCCACTATCGTTGCGATTCTACAAAAGGTCCAGCGCCTGGCGGCGGCAGAAAACTCGTCCATCCGCGAAATCGCCCGCATTGTTGCCGCCGACGCCGTGTTGACCGCCAGTGTGCTGCGCATGGTTAACTCCGCCTTTTTCGGACTGGAACACAAGATCAACAATATAGAAGAAGCCGTTGTGCTGCTGGGATTCGCGCACCTGCGCGACCTGTTTGCCGGAATAATGCTGGCATCGGCCCAAGGCGCGTCGGGCAACGAAAATTGTTTTGACCAGCACGCTTTGTGGCGGCATTCGGTCGGGACGGCGGTCGCCGCAAACACCATCCGGTCATTTCTGGGGCTGCGCCAGATCAAAACCGACCTGCATATGGCCGGATTATTATGCAATATCGGGCGCTTGGTGCTGGCGCAACGATTTGCCAGTCAATTTCAAAAAGCGGTTTTGCTGGCACGCGAACGCGGAATACGGTTGATTGAGGCTGAACACGCGGTTTTCGGCGTCAACCACGCCGAAATCGGTTTTTGGGTTGCTGGGGTCTGGAATTTTGATCCGGCAGTCGCCAATCTGATCAAGCGGCATCATGGCCCGGCGGAATCGCTGGAGGTTGACGTTATCAATCTGGCCTATGTTATCACGCAGGCGCGGCTGATCGGTAATCCGGGCGACAACATGCTCGCTCATTTATTGCCGGGCCAGTTTCAACGTCTGCAGCTTGAGGAACCCAAACTGGATGAACTGTTGAACAAACTCTCCGATTCATACGAATCGCTGACCTGGATCTTCAAATACGTGCCGGCAGAAATCAGCCCAAAATCAGATTGAACCTGCGCCGTTTTCCGACAGGATCACAGCAGCATCCGCGCCATTACCCGGCGACAATACTCAGCAACACAGCCGCCCAAGGCTCCAGCGCAGGCGCTATGCGTTCGCCGGCAACGGCATATGTCCGGCCGGAAACATGATCTTTTGCCGCCACAGCGCCGGAGACCAATAAAGCCGGCCGGCAAGGCTCGGCGCTGAAATTGGCCGCCGCAAGCCATGTCCGGCCGCCGGCATCATCAAGCATTACAGCCCTGACGGCAGGCGCATCCGGACAGATAATCCGCCGCGCATGTCGCGCGGCAGCCGGTTGATTGCCGCCTTCCACAAACAAAGCTGCGCCGATATCCAGAATCGTCTGCCCCGTTTCAACACGCAACGGCCCCGGACGATAAGCCATACAGATCTCATCCGCATAAAGCGAAGTCAACGGCGGGTGGCGACGCACTTCAACCTGACGCGCAGCCGGCCGGTGAATGCAAAATCCGCCGCCGCCATAGACGGCGCGCAAGCCCATCAAACCGTCAATAGTCAGCCACTCGGAGTTGACCACAATATCTTCTTTTTGCCCCGGAACGCCGCCAAGCGTCAGTTCGCCTTCCGCCGAACGATAAACACGTTTTTGCCGGTTGAAAATATCGTTCGGCATGCTCAAAAACAGACCTTTGATGCCGCGCAGGAAGGCGGGCATAAGCGGTTTGGCGTATTGCAGAACCACCGCAGTTTGATCATCCGGCAAAGCGAAAAAGGCATTGCCGCGCTGTAAAATAAAGGTGTTGGCCTCACCCTCGCCCCAGGGCAGTTCCGTGCCCTGCTTCATGGCTCCGCAGGCAATCAGACCGCCGCCGGGTACAAGGTTGACCATGGCGGATATTTTTTCGTAGCATTCCATAATCCCCATGCCGCGCAGTTCGCCGAAAAGATTGCAGTGCCATTCGGCCATATCGCTCCTGCCGGAAGGCAAAAAGAGACCAACCGGCAAACGTTTCCAGCTCCAGGAGGCCACGCGCTGTTTTCCGAGACTGACCGCCGCTCCGACATCATGATCAACCCAGGCGCCTGCCGCCGGAGCGTCATTTTTGTTTTCCGGCAACACAGCAGCGGACGCCGGCGTTTGCCAGCACACTTCCATCGAAAGCGCTCCGGCACGGTCGCCTTCAAGGCGCGTGTAATAAAAAGGCGAATTTTCCGCAATCGCGGCAAGACGTTTTGAGAAGAAACTGCCGTCACCGTTCAAATCCTGCTCATAAGCCACTATGTCCAGCCAACGCTCCCTGAAAACGGCGCAATCCTGATCGCCATACTTGTCGGCCAACATGCGCCAGGACGGCAGCGCATATTCCTGACAATAGCAATAACGCGCGCGCGTATCGCCGCCAACCCGCATCAGCCGCCCGTCCGGGAATGTGCACAGTTTCACAAAACGCCAGAGTTCTGCGACATGGTGATAGATTTCCATCGGTGGAGGCTGTTCATAGGCGCGGAAAGCAAAATGCGCCATGGCGGCATTCGAGAGACAAATCACCATATAGCCAAGATTTAAATAGCCATGATGGCAGAGCGCCATCGTATCGCGGAAGTTCGCTCCGACATGCCATTCCGCCAGCGGACGCCCGTTAATCAAGGCGCTGTTGGCGGCATCCGCCGGAACGGAAATGCTGTTTAACCAGTATGCCGTCGCCTTTTCGCGATAAACCGCCGCGCGGGGATGATCCGGAAAAAAGAGCAGCGTCTGCATGAGCAGGCAACCGTTCCATCCGTTTGATTCGGGAGAGTTGTTTTTTTCCAGTCCGGCATGAACCGGCTGCTCGCAAATAACATCGCATTGCGCGGTCAGCATCCGCAAAAGCAACTCGCGGTCTTTGCCCGTCAAATGCGGCCAAAGCCTGTGGATCCCGTGCGCCATGCGCTGCAGCGCCAGCGGACGCAGCCATTGCCGGCCGTCAACGCAATGCATGTCGCCGCCCTTGCTGGAAAGCGCGGCATAACGGAACATATTGAGCGCCCGATCCAAGGCTTCATTGCGCGAGATACCGGCCTGCGCCGGATCGTAATCGGACGCCGTGGCCATAACCGCATAGGCGGCGGCGGCCGTACAGTGCGTCTGCATGGCCCAGCCGTCGGCCGTGCCCACTCCATAACACAGCAAGTCATGCCGGGCATGCGGATAAAACAAATATTTTTCTGAAGCCGCCCGCCATTTTTCCAAAATACGCAAGGCGCGATTTGCCCGGTTCATAACGCCAAACTCCGCCCTGTTTGCCCGCCGTTAAAGCCGGAGTAGTTTGCCATGCTGACCGGTTCGCCGGGCGCCGCCGCCCACGGCGCGCCAATTTCAGCAAAAGTTTTTTCCCGTTCAAAAGCCGTTTCCATCGCCCGGGCCAAACCGCGGACATTGATCACTTCGCCTTTGGGCGGCAGCTCGCGCTTAAATTTATACTCTTCCGGAATATCATGTATCGGCGAAGATTCAAACGCGCCATTGGCGCAAAACACTTCCGCCAGCGCCTGTTCCGGAGCATAACTGAAAACATTTTCGCCGCGTAATCGTTTTTGGATCACAGCGATGATGTCCTGCGGCTTGCCCAAACCAAAACCGGCCATGACCTCCTTGCCCGGACTGCCGTCAGCCGCCGCCGTATAAAGCATTTCGCCGAGACGGATTAAAACGCCTTTTTCTCCGCGAATAACCAGGTTCGGCATATCGGAACGGATGCTTGCCGTATCCGTACAATGCGAGATGTAATATAACAGCCTGACGCCGGAAACAGTTTCAACATCCAAACAGGCCAAATCACAGCTTTCAATCGGCGCGCCGCGATAGAGCTCCGCGCGAACGGATCTGATCTCCGCAGTCCGGTCAGGCGCTTCACCGGCAAGAAAGCACATCAGGTTCAAACCATGCGCGCCGGCATTATGGAAGGGCGCATCCAGCGCCCAACGGCCGGCGTGCGCAATCTGGCCGGCCCATCCATTGCGCTGGTAATAGGCGACGCCCGCGCCGCGCGGGGAAATACCCATCTGTTTGATGCACTGAACCCGTCCGACTTGTTCGATCACCCGCCGCTTCTTCTCCAGCAAATCGGGCGCATACATGTGCTGGTAGCCCACCATAACAAATTTGCCGCTTGCCCGCGCCGCCTCAATCATGGCGCGCCCATCCTGTACGGTGGCGCAAAGCGGTTTTTCGACGTAGACATTGGCGCCGGCCGCCAATGCGCGCAGAGTCATTTCCGCATGCAGCGGAATGCCGGTTGGAATAAAACAAAGATCAATTTTATCCTTATGGCCGGCAAACATTGCGCGGTCATTATCAAAAAGCTCGGCGCCCAGTTCTTGCAGCCGGCGGCATTTCTCCTGCTCCTGCGCCTGGTTAATAACCGTGGCGGCGGCAATCCGGCCCAAGCCGGCTTCCGCCATGGCCAGGAGCATTTTATAATGCGTGTTGCCATAACCGGAAATGCCGATAATGGCCAGGCGCGGCAATTTGGGAGCATGCATCATCAACTTTCCTTCCGAAGCAACGCGCGCATCCAAGCCGGACTGCCCCAATATTTGGCGTCGGCAAGCCAGTTCCTTTTTTTGTCTTGAACAATCC
>CAZMFH010000015.1:4982-22860 GCA_964565485.1 uncultured Verrucomicrobiota bacterium
GCAAATTCCGCAACAGTGGTTCATACGCCTCGAGCGCCTTGCCCGCCAAAGCGCGCGCCGCCGCCTTGTCGCCGCGTTCGTCAGCCGCCGTAATCTCATAAGCCGTCCGGAAAAAATCGCGCATCATAATCCAATAGCGCAAAGCATCCAGAAAATCCTTGAGCTGGCGCTGCTCGCGCGCTGCGGCAGTTGTGCGCAATGCCTGTTCGATCCGCGCCATGGCCTGCGCCCCATCCAATGGTTCCAGCAAAAAGCCCACATTCCGCGCATTCGGCAACAGGCAGCCGACCGCCGGCGGAACAGGTTTGACAAAAAAGGAGTCCGAGCCTTTTTCCTCCAGCGCCCGCGCCTGCCGGTCCAGCAGATCATAAACCGGACGCGCCACATCCGCTGCCGCGCCGAACATGCCCTGCAAAAACTCATCTTTTAAGGCCTGATAATCCACATGCTCTTCCCAGCCGCAGCGCGCAAAGGCCAGATAATTCAAGGCGTATGTGTTATGTGAATCTTCACGCGACTGCACCGTCGCGCCACGGATGCCGAGCTCTTGCCGGATGCGCGGCCATTCGCGGCAAATCACATCGCCCATCGGATACGGCAGCCCGCGTTGCCCGTTCATGCCCATGTAATATTCATACAAGATTATTTCACAGGTTTGCGAACTGCGCCATTGTTTTAAAATATCCCAGAAAAACTCGTTCATCCGGCATGAATGCGGCGCCAACTCATGCGCGCCGCAACGCCAATAGATGGCCACCCAAATCACAATATTGGATTCCAACCTGATATCCCGCGGCGGCCATTGCAAATCCACATAAGCCGCGCCGCCCACCTTGACATTTGGAAATTCCCGGCGCACCGCGCGCGCAACTTCATTCAGCAGCAGCGCATAACGCCGGCTCTTGGCCCGGTTTTCTCCGTCGGCCGAGCGATGCCCGCCATAAGACCTGGCGGCATCTTTGGCATCGCCGTCCAGCTTCAAGCATTCCGCGCATTGGCACATGCCCCGATCATCCTCGGGAATCACACCCACAATTTTGGTTTCGGGATTGTCGCGCAAATACTGCAAAATATTCGCAATCAATGTTTGCAGCGCCTGAGCATTGCTCGTGCAGATACACAACTGACGGCGCTCCTTGCTGCGCGCGCCGTCAAGCAGGGCAAACCATTCGGGATGTTCGGCAAAATATTTTTCCGGCGGCAGCCAGTAAAACAGGTTGTGATGATTCATGTCGCACTTCAGGCCGCGCTTCCGAATTTCCGGCAAAACCTCCTGGCGGAACTGCGTATTCGTATAGCTCCAGAATGAGTTGAGCGTTCTGACCTCGCCGGTGGCCGGATCAACATAAGTGGAAGCTGCATCCCCGGCAGTTTCCGGACAGGGGTGCAGCATGACATAATTCAAACCGTTTTTGGCCATCCAATCAAGGCGTTGCAAACGCAAAACAGGATCGGCCAAACCGCTGAATTGCAGTCCGCGATACCACAGTTGCGGCGTCCGACGCAGCGTGCCGAGGGGAATGGCGATTTTTGCGCGCTCCGGCACATGTTCGCCATCCGGCCCCAGCCCGCTGAACCGGCAGCCGCCATAACGGCGCAGAAATTCATAGACCCCGAAAACAATTCCCGCCGGGCCGCCGGCGCGGATGCGAAACAATTCCGGCGACTCGGCAACCAGGTCATAACCTTCATCGCGCAACGCTTCATCCGGCTTCAGCTCAAGCCGGATGATCTGGCGCGCGGAAGGATCGGTCTTCCCGGCGCTCAAGATCCGCCGCAGGTAACGCTCCAATTCGGCCGCAGCAAAATGCACCGGCTCCGGCGCATTCCGGTCAAAGTTAATCTGCGGCATTTTTGCTTGAATGAGCATATATTGCATGCTGAAACATACCTTTCCGGACAAAGGCGCCACACCCGGAGCAAAGTTTCGCAAACACACCCGCAACCATTAAACCCGGTTGGGCGGGGGAGGAACGGCAACGCCGACGGACGGCGGGCGCTGTGGCGCCGGCGGTTTTGCTCCACGATTCGGGCGCAAAAGCATGACAAGATTGTTGCCGAAAAGTTTCGGCGCTGACTCCGGCGCGCCCAAGTCTTCGCAATCTTTGATCAGACGGTTCATGACGTTATAACCGAGATCGCGATGTTCATTTTCGCGGCCACGGAAGAAAAGCGAAGCCTTGACACGGTTCCCTTTTTCGAGGAACTCGCGGATATGCCGCATCTTGGTCTGGTAATCATGATCCTCAACATTGGCGTGGAATTTCATTTCTTTGACCGTTGTCGCGGTCTGATGCTTGCGGGCCATTTTCTCGCGCTGGCTTTCCTCATAACGGAATTTGCCGAAATCCATGATGCGGCAAACAGGCGGATTGGCGTTGGGCGATATTTCAACCAAATCATGTCCGCTGTTCAAAGCGAGTTTAAGCGCTTCAGAAGTTGATAAAATGCCGATTTGCTCGCCTGTGGCGGAAATACAGCGAACCTGCGACGCCCTGATACGATTATTGACCCTGATTGTAGATCGGAACATGAACCTCCCTGGTTGCCGGTTATTGCCCCTGTGTAGAGGGGCGCTTATTGTTGAGCAGCTTCCTCTTGTTTAATGCGTTCAAGAAAAGCCCGAACATTCATGGCGCCCTGGTCGCCACCGGAGCGATGCCGCACGGAAACTGTTTCCGTCTCCGCTTCTTTCGGCCCGATAATAAGCATATACGGAATTTTTTCAAGCTGCGCATCCCTTATTTTGGCGCCGATCTTGGCAGAACGGCTGTCCACGGAAACCCGCACATCAGCCGCATGCAACATCCCGGCTGTGTTTTGGGCAAGCTCTAATTGCGCGTCGGTCAGCGGCAAAATACGCGCCTGCTCCGGCGCCAGCCAGACCGGGAAAGCGCCGGCATAATGCTCAACCAGGATCCCAAAAAACCTTTCCAAACTGCCCAACAAAGCGCGATGCACCATATAGGGACGATGCGGCTTGCCGTCTTCGCCGACATAACTGACGTCAAAACGTTCCGGCATATTGAAATCAAATTGAATCGTGCTGAGCTGCCATTCGCGCCCGATGGCATCTTTGATTTTCAAATCCACCTTCGGCCCATAAAAGGCGCCGCCGCCGATATCTTCGCGGAACACCATTTTTTCAGCGCGCAGCGCCTCTTCCAGCGCGCGCGTGGCTTCCACCCAGGCGGTATCGCTGCCAATGGCCTTGGCCGGGCGCGAGGCAAGATAGGCTGTAATCTCGTTGAAACCAAAAGCGCCAAGGACATCCAAGGCAAAACGCAGGGTCCGCCGCACTTCCCCGGTGATTTGCGCGGGCACGCAGAAAATATGCGCATCATCCTGGGTGAACCCGCGCACACGCAGGAGTCCGTGCAGAACGCCGGCCTTTTCATAGCGATACACCGTGCCCAGCTCCGCCCAACGCAAAGGCAAATCGCGATAAGAACGCTGGCGCGACTTGTAAACCTGAATATGGAAGGGGCAATTCATGGGCTTGATGAAATACTGCTGCTCGTCAATCAGCATGGGCGCATACATATTATCGCGGTAAAAGCCGAGATGCCCGGATTTTTCCCACAACAGCGAACGGCCGAGGTGGGGAGTATAGAGCAGTTCATAACCGCCGCGGAAATGAGCGCGCCGCCAGAATTCTTCAATCAGACAACGAATGCGCGCGCCTTTTGGATGCCAATGAATCAAACCGGCGCCAACATCCTCATTATAGCTGAACAAATCCAGTTCGCGCCCAAGTTTGCGGTGATCGCGCTTGCGGGCTTCCTCAAGCCGATTAAGCTCAGCTTTGAGCAGCTTGGGTGTTGCCGTCGCAAGACCATAAATGCGCTGCAGCATGGGATTGTTTTCAAGTCCGCGATAATAGGAGCCGGCAACGGAAAGCAGCTTGAAAGCCTTGATGGCGCCTGTGCGTTCCAAATGCGGGCCGCGGCAAAGATCCATAAAATCGCCGCAGCGATAAAAGGTTATCTGTTCACCTTCAGGAATATCCGCCAAACGCTCAAGTTTGTAGGTTTGCCCTTCCAAGGCCGTTTGCGCTTCCGCACGCGTCATTTCGAGACGCTCAAAAGGCAAGTCCGCCGCAATAATCCGCTGCATTTCCGCCTCTATTCGCGGAAAATCTTCCGGAACAAGCCGATGCGGCAGGTCAAAGTCGTAATAGAATCCATCGGCGGTTGCCGGCCCGATATCAAGCCGCACATTGTCAAACAAATTTGTTACCGCCGCCGCCATAACATGCGCCGCACTATGGCGCATACGCTCTAAATCCAAGGTATAACCTCCTTGCGTTCGCTTTCCCAACAACCAACTACATTTCCAAGGTAGCAAGACGCATATAACGCTGTCAATCATAATCCCGGCAGTATAAAAGATATACCGGCCACAGACCATATTTGCGCGCCTGGCGGAAAAGTTTGGTTTGCATGGTGTCGCTCGAAACAACCACCGCGCATTGTGGCGGCAGACGGAACGAAGCCGGGCGATGCACGGGCAAGCCCAAAAACTCGCTTTGTTCCGTATAATCATCAAGAATACCGCAAACCGGATAAGCAGCCAGGTTTTTGCTCTGAATAAGGCGCTGGGTATGCTGGCCTGCTCCATAGAGCGCCACCCTGCTTATACCATCACGCGCCAGGCGTTCGGTCAGCTTGCGGCAGGCAACAGCCAGTTCGGCAGATGATCTTTCACGATCAGCAACCCGGCGCACTCCAACCGCAGCCAGAAACAACCGCAGAACCGCCCGCCATCCCGGCGCCGGCGCAAGCCGGCAAAATGACCAAAGGCGGTTTATTGCCGCAGCGCGCAATTCCGGCGCCGCGCAAGCATCCAGCAAGGCATTGATGGCGGACGCCCCGGCAAGCATCTGTCCGGCCAGGAGTCGCGCCAAATCGCAACCGTCTTGCCGGCGGCGCAACCAGCGCAACAGACGCACTTGCAAATCGAGAAACAGCAATGGCGCAACGGCGGCATTGCGCGCCGTATAAGCGCAGGCATGCGCACGGTAATCGCCAAGCGTGTCGGGACAGGCCGCCACACCGGATAACGCCGCAATCTTCGCAACCAAAAGACGATCTTCATTCTGAAACCGCAGGTTGCCATCAAACCCGCCGATCGCCAGGACTGCGTTACGCCTGGCCATAACCGAAGAAAATGCGTAATGCGCGCGGCCAAGCGCAATTGCCAGAAAAGCATCCTGGCGGTTTGAGGCAAGCGCCGATCCATACTCGTTCAGACCGGCCAGAAACGCATTGTCGCCGTCTTCGCGCAAAACGGCAAAACGCGCATAGGCAAGAGCCGCTTGCGGGTGGGCGTTCATAAACGCCAGCTGGCGGGCAAGTTTTTCGGGACGCCAAAGATCGTCCGCATCCAGAAAAGCGACAAACTCGGCGCGCGCGCGCGCCAGGGCCAGATTGCGCGATGCCGCCACGCCCCGATTGGCCAGAGCGGCATGCTGAAGCAGAAAAATCCGTTCCGGATGTTTTTTGGCATAGCCGCCGGCAATGGCCGCCGTTGCATCCTCCGAACCGTCATCAATAATCAAAAGCTCCCAACGCTGCTCAGTCTGCTGCAAAACACTTTCAATCGCGGCGGCGATAAAGCGCGCAACATTGAAGGCAGGCATGATAATGCTGATGACAGGCATGCGCATACCATCTGTTTGCGGTGCAGTATTGGCCGGCATAAGAATGATTCCGTCAAAGCGTGTCAAAATCAGCGCGCGGAAAGATATTCAGCCGTCCGCCGCGTGTGGCATTAAAAATTTTTATGCCATGCAGACCGGCATACCATTGCGCATGTTGATACGAACGTTCCATCAATTCCAACGGCGCCGGATTGACCAATTCTCCGGGTGTTCGGTAAGCGGAGCTAAAGTGATTGCTCAGCGGTCCGGCGGCAATGGCCTCATCGCGCCGCGCACCATCTTCGCCATGGTAATAATGATCGCAACCGATCAGATAAATCGGGTTTAGTCCCAGGTAAGCCGCCAATTGCAGGTTATCATAAGTTACCGTACAGCCGCCATAAATGCCCCGGACAAGGTCGGCAGAAAAATCAGGGTGCGCGGTCTGGTTTTCTCCGGCCAGCCCCAGGTAATGCCAGCGGCGCAGCCGGCACTGTGCTGGACCGGCGCCGAAATTATCCGGCAAATGCACCAATTCCGCATGGCGATGAAGATCGCCGCGTATTTTTTTCCAAAGCACAATATCGGCAATCGTATAATAATCGGGGCGCCAGGCGGTGCGCTCATAGGCCAGGAATATTTTATTGGAGGCAATCGAAATTTCGCCCCGTTCCTTCAGACGTCCAAGATCATCAATCCGCAGGCTTGGTCCGTTGCCGATCACAAAACCGCGCCGGCCGGCATGCCGGGCGCGCAATTGTTCGAAATACTCAATGCTGGCCGATTCGCTCATCTTCCGCCCCTCAAAGCCCAAGATCGCGCAGCAGATTGGCAACCGCAGCCGTCTCCATTTCCAGGCGGCACTGACGGGTGTAAGTGCCGATATGCGGCGTAAGCAATACCTGTGGGAATTTTGTCAAAACACCCCGATACGGCTCCTCGCAAAAGACATCCAGCCAGACTCGGACCACCACTCCCTTTTCAAGCGCGGCAATCAAGGCTGCTTCATCAATCAAGTCGCCGCGCGCCGAATTCAAAAGCGCCACGCCAGGCCGCATCCGGGCAAACTCAGCCGCCCCAAGCAAGGTATCCCGGCCGGCGGCATGCAAGGAAATTACATCGGCCTCCGCCAAAGCCTCCGGCAAAACCGCGCGCCGGACCCCGAGTCTTTCGGCCTCGGCAGAATTCCATTGCGGATCGCAGGCCATCAGTTCGGCGCCGAAGACGCGCAAAAGCTCCGCCGTGCGCCGGCCGATCCGGCCAAAGCCGAGCAGTAAAACCTTTTGCCCTTTTAATCCGCTCCCAATCGTTTTTTTCCATTCACCCATGTGAAGCGCGGTGTTGGCCGGAACCAGCTGACGGTTCAGCGCCAAAAGCGCGGCCACCGTCATTTCGGCAACCGCCTCTGCGGGCGCTTCGGGAGTATTGGAAACTTTTATCCCCAATTCTGCGGCGGCCTTTTGATCAACATTATCCATGCCGATCCCGACCCGGGCAATTGCCTTGAGATGCGGCGCGGCAGCCAGTACGCGGCGATTGAGCGGTTCCAGCCCCGCCAGCAGTCCGTCAACCCCGGCCAGCAGGGCGATGGTCTCCTCTTCGTTCAACCGCCGCCGGAAAGGATTGGGCACAACTTCCGCGTCGACTGCCTGAAGCCGCTTGAACGGCGTTTGATCTTCCTCGGCAAATGATGATGGGCCAACGGCAATTTTCATGGTTTCCCCGCCTCAACGTCAAGACACCAATTTTTCCGGAATTTTAATGACAACTTTTTGAACACAATCCGCGCCGGGCGCCCGGAGTTGCGGCATATGCGGCTCGCCGGGAAAAATGACCGCCGCACACCCGGCAACACTATCCGCTTGCGCCATCCCACGAACAGGCAACTTAAAATGCTCAACATCTTCTTCGGCACAATAGCCGTCAAGGGACTGCAAACCGCTGAGCGGACAAAACTCAATGCGCTCCGCGCCCTTGATTGTATATTGAATATCTATCATGCAACGATGGCTTTCATACAATGCATTCTCGCGTTTTTTTGTGGAATACATCATGACCCGCGCCTTTAAATTATACGGGGTAATTTGATAAACACCCTCTTCAACACAACCGCTTTCTTTTTCCAGCCATTCAAAAGCAGCCAACCAGACAGGACCATTCATTCCGGGCAACTTGCGCCAAGACACAATATCCGTGTAGATCATAATATTTCTCGCTTTGAATCCAATTTTTCAACCACCGGCAGCAAAGCTTCTGCAATCTGCAAATCGGCTTCGGTTTTAACAACATGTCCGGCCATGCGATTGACGGGAAAGATGCCGATCCTGCCCGCGTAAGTTGCACACACGCCTTTTTGTGCAGCCTGCAAGAAAGAGTCTCGTCGCCAGCCGGTTATGGACCAAGTGATCCTTTGAACAGGCGCCAGTTCCTGTGAGTTGGTTTTGACTGTAAATGAAAAATTAACCGGTCTGCCGTTCATGGCGCATTCAATTTGTTCCGGCACCGCACTCAAGCCAACATCGTAATCATTTTTCCGCATCCAGCAAACAAACGCCTGCACTTCGCCGGCGGTCAAAAGTGGAGCAATGCTGTGTACCTGAAACAAATAATCGCAAACATGCTGTTCGCAAAATTCACGCACAAACTGTTCACTCGTAGCTTGATTGTCCGCAAGCACATCCGGACGTTTATGAAAAAAAACATTTTCATGCCGGGCAATATCCCCAAATTGATCATGTTCGGAATTGACCCATATTTCATCAAAAACACCGGCATCTTTACATTTCCGAATTGCGCGCACAATTAAAGACAGGCCGGCAATCTCACGGAGATTTTTATGTTTCAGGCGCTGACTACCCATGCGCGCCGGAATCATGGCAATTGTAAACATAGTTTATCCGCCTTATTGATCGGCAAAAACAAGAAGATTCTTTTGAATCAAACTTTGTGGCCGCTGTGTTTCCACCTGGCTGTTATTGCCGGAAAGATCGCCGACCACAAGATCAACCCAGTAATGCAGCAAGGCGGCATGACAGGTTTCGGCCTCGCCATAAGTGCGCGCCCGGACAAAAAAGTTGAGGTTGCCGCCGGAACGCAGCGGATTATCGGGGCTCATGGCGGAAAATGTAATCACTTGTATGCCGCGCCGGAGGGCGGCTGCCACGGCTTTCAAAACGTTCGGGGATGATCCGGAACTGCTGATGGCAACCAGCAAATCACCCGGCTGCGCAAACTGTTCCAACGGCGTCGCAAAAATATCATGCGCGCCAATGTCATTGGCCAGGGCCGTCATAAGCGACGGATCGGTGAATACCTGGGTCTTTATCCGTCCGTTTTTGGATAAATCCGCCGCAATATGGCTGGCCATCGAGGCGCTGGCGCCGTTGCCGATAAAATACGCCGTTGCGCCTGCTTCACGCAAAGAACTGGTCAGTTGCTCCAGCCGCTCAAAAGCTTCCTCCATCCCAAGCTGATGGCCCATCGAATCGGTGGTCTGCGTTCCGAGCAGCAACCCGTTCAGGCGATGCATGCGATTGGCAAAACGACTGGAATCAGTCCAGGATATTTTGTTTTTAGAATCCGGAACGCGCGGAACACAGGCAACGGGCGGCATGCTTTCCGCTTCCGCCTGCCCGACGCCAAGCTTTGCTGTCGCTTCCGCCGGCAGATGGCGCTGATCGCTCCGGTAGATCCGGTCAACCACCGTCATAAGTTTTTCGGCATCATCAATGGAGCCGACCCGAATGGGAGCATCATTGCGAATCGCGCCGACAAACTCCTCGATTTCGCGCGCAAACGAAAGATCCTGATCAAAGATCAAGTGTTCCTCATGCGTGTGTTTGGCCTGCGGCGAGGGAGTGCGATTGAGGGCCACACTCAATTCTTCTTTGGCATAGGCATTGGTGTAAGCGCCGGACGAGGAAAGGATGCCGTTGATCACCATGTAACCGCGTTCGAGAAATATTTCCAGCGAAAATAAATGCCGCCACTGCGTCATGGTGCTGTGGAGCGAAGCTGTCTGGCCCTTCCGGTTCCGGAAAATCGCAAACAAATTATCTTCAATATCAAACTTCCAATATTGATTGGAAGAAAAGGCCTTCACTTCTTCAAAATCGGAGCAGAAAAGCAGAAAAAGATCAAGCATGTGAATGCCCTGATCCAGCAAAATCCCGCCGCCCGCCAGACGTTTGTCGGCACGCCATGTTTTGGCAAATTGCGCGTCAACACTTTTTCCGTAACGGCCTCGCAGCCATAAAATACGGCCAAGCTTGCCGGAATCAATGCGGCGCTTGGCCTCTAAAACAGCATCATGATAGCGGTGATTAAAGCCGAATTTTAGTTTCAAGTCCCGATGCGCGCCCAAAACCTGCTTCATCTCCGCGACATCCGCCAGCGAAACACCCGGCGGTTTTTCACATAAAACGTGCTTGCCATGATTTAAAGCGGAAATAACCAGATCCTTGATCAGGTAGTTGGGTGTGCAGATAGCGACAACATCAACATCCGGATGTTTAATGATATCGTCCGGCTGCGCCGAAAAAAACACCTGCTCTGTTGCGGAGCGGGGCGTATCACAAAGCGCAACAACCTTGCAGCCAGGTGTTTGCGAAAACAAACTCCGCCTTATCTCGCCCATTTTGCCGTATGCGCCGATAATGCCGATTTTAAGCATATCCCCTTCTCCCATCTGGTTATCGCGTCATAATTATATGACTTTGGGATATTCGGAAGCAGGCTGGATGCCACAGGCATCCACGCGGCAAGGCAACTGGTGAACGGGATTTTTGGGAAAGCACCAGGCTTTGACAGACGCCGCATTCAAACCGAAAAATCGTCTTGCAGGAGTTCGACGGCCACATAATCGGCCAAATTACGCCCGCGTTTGGTAAGAACCCAGCGTGTACCGCATAGAACAGTCAAGCCGTCAACCGCCAACCGGCGCAAAATATGTTCGCAGGCTCCGGCTAATTCCGCCTCCACCCCTTCCGCCATGCGCAAGCCGAAAATCAGGCGTTCCTTGCGTTTCATGGCAGCGGTTAAAAGCTCCTCCTCGCGCGGCGGTTTTTGGCCTGTTTCGAATGCCTTTAAATAGACGCCAAGATCAGGCCGATTGATCCAGCGCCGCAACCCGCAATGCGAAGCCGCCGCCGGACCGAGCCCAAGATATTGCTCGCCCTTCCAGCAGGCAAGATTGTGCCGGCACTCGCAGCCGGGCAGGGCATAATTGGAAATTTCATAACGCCGCAATCCTGAACGCCCAAGAATCTCTTCGGCCTGATCCAGCATTTCGAGCTGAAGATCATCAGAGAGGGCAAAAATTTCACCGTTGCCGGCTGCCCGACTCAAACGGGTGCCTTCCTCCAGGGTTAACGCATAGACCGAGACATGGCGCGGCGTGAGTTCCAGCGCCCGCTCCAGGATGGCATGCCACTGCCGCGCAGTTACCCCCGGCACACCGGCAATCAAATCCAACCCGATATTTTCAAACGCGCAATCACGCAGCAGACCGAAAGCGCGGGCAATATCGGCGGTTTTGTGCCGCCGCCCCAAAAAGGCCAGAACGTTATCATCAAACGACTGCGCGCCTATACTGACGCGATTGACCCCGCAGGCCGCCAGCGCTTCCGCTTTGGCTGTGGTTATTGAGCCGGGGTTAACCTCAACCGACCATTCCACAAGATTTTTCCGGTCAATATGCGCGCCCAGCAGGCCGCCCAGTTTTTGCAGTTGCGCCGGCGTAAGCAGGGATGGCGTACCGCCGCCGATATAGATTGTGGCCGGACTCAGGCATCCCCATTCGGATAATTCGCGCGCCAACGCCGCGAGCAAACGCTCCGCCAGATCAAACTGATAGATCACGGAATAGAAAGCGCAATACCCGCATTTGCCGTCGCAAAAGGGAATATGCGCATATAAACCGGTGATATTATCGCGCACGGAGCGCATCCAGTTCTGACAAAACCGAATCCGGCACAGCAAGTTCGCCGGAACCGCATCCCAACTGGATGTGCGGCATCGGCGTCCCATGAAAATCAGTGCCGCCGGTAACTGTCAGCTTGAATTTTGCGGCCAAACCCAGATATTGTCGAACCAATTTTGGGGTATGCTGCGGATATAAAACCTCCAAGCCCTGCAAACCGGCGCGGGTCAATTCTTGCACGCAATTTTCCAGCGCCTGTTTGCCAAGATTCAAGGTAAACGGATGCGCAAGCGCCGCGATGCCATCCGCGCGCCGGATCATGGCAATGCCATCCTCCGGTTTAAGGCGCAACCGGCCGGCATAGCCGGATTTGCCTTTGGCCAGATAGCGATCAAAAGCTTCCTGGGTTGTGCGCACATAACCGCGCGCGACCAACGCCTGGGCAAAATGCAGGCGTCCGACATTCTGTTCGCCGGCATACGCGCTGACTTCCGCCATAGTCAGCGCCATCCCCATGTTGTTCATGCGCTTGACGATTTCCTCATTGCGCCGCGCGCGACCGGCGCGCAATCCGTTTATATGCGCGCACAAATCCTGATTTTCGATATCAATAAAATAACCGAGAATATGCATGGTGGCTTTGGCCGGACCCGGAAAATCAACACTGATCTCCACCCCCGGCACACCGCGCACGGAGCTGCCGCCGCAAGCCGCCATGAAACGCGGCACACCATCAATGCTGTCATGATCGGTCAGCGATAATGCCGTCAAACCAATCTGTTCCGCCTTGTGCGCCAATTGCTCGGGCGTACAACTGCCGTCGGAAAAAGTGGAATGGGTATGCAGGTCTATCATGTTAATCGCTTTTCTGAATCCGCAATTTGCCGCATATTGTAACGCTTAATTTTTGATTGTCGAGCCGCACTTTCCTCCGAATTGGGGTCAAGTCTAAATTTTCATCAATTTAGTTGACGGCGGCCCGTTAAAATGTTTGGATACGGCCATGACGCGACCAATTAGAATTCAACACAAAGACGGCTGGTATCACATAGCAAACCGCGGGATTGACCGAGCCGCCATCTATCGCGACACCAGGGATCGGACCCATTTTCTGGAATTACTCGAAGCTGCTGTTACGCGCTTTCAGATGGAAATCCACGGTTATGTGCTGATGGACAATCATTACCATTTGATTCTGCGTGTGCCGGAGGGGAAATTAAGCCAGTGCATGCAATGGTTGAACGTGAGTTATGGAGTCTGGTTTAACCGCCGGCATAATCGCGTTGGTCCGTTGTTCCAGGGACGTTATAAAAGCGTGCCGGTGTCGGGCGGGAGCTGGTTACACCGGTTGAGTCAATATGTACATTTGAATCCTGTACGAGTTCGTTGGCTGGGACTGGATCAACGCGGGCGGCGGATTGAAAGTCTGGGGTTGAAAGGGGCGGCTAACGCCGACGAAGCGATGGAACGCCTGAAAGTCTTGAGAGGACATCAGTGGAGCAGCTATCAGTTTTATGGCGGTTATGCAAAAAGTCCGCAATGGTTGGACTGCGGGACGATCTTGAAACGCGCCGGCGGCCGGACGCTGAAGGAACAGACCGCTCGATATCGAGCGGATTTGGAAGGATACGTGCGGGGCGGCTACAAAGAGGATTGGGCGGCGCGCCTGCGAAGCAAACTGGCGATAGGCACGGAAGAATTTACGCATGAGATCAAACTCCGTTTGTCCGGCGGCAACCGCGAAGCGCCGTGCAAACGGGAATTACGGCAAATTTGTTCTTTTGAGGAGATTGTTCGCGCAGTGGAAAGAGTGAAAGGCGAGCGTTGGGCGAGTTTTGCGGAAAGGCACGGGGATTGGGGACGGGACATGGTTTTGACACTGGCGCGGGAATTTGCCGGCATGACACTCAAGGAAACAGGCGCGTTGGCGGGAGGGATGGATTACGGTGCGGTGAGCGAGGCCGTCAAACGGTTTAAGATCCGCAAGAAACAAAGCGATACGCTTGAGATTGCCTTCAACCGGGCCCTCGAAAGATTGAACTTAAAGCCGTTCCACTGAAATTTTGGGCCGCAATGGCGGGGCGAGGCGTCCCGGCCAAGCAGTCTTTTTCCGAGCATGACGCAGTCCGGCAGTCAAGGCGAGCCATTTGCTGCCGGCAAAATGCCATGTGCGTTCATAAAGGTTTTTACTCTTGTGATGGCGTTTTGGCGGATGCTTTCATAAAACAACACATAATCATAGTCATGATAATCGCCAAAATCCGCGTTCAGGATGGGCCTTTCCGGACCGGCGCCCGGGAACCCGGGCACATTGGGCTTCGTGATGATTAAAACCGATCCGGAAGCATCGGCTCCGGTAACATGCGGAAGCAGCGGCGGCAAATCGCCTGATGGCCCATAATAAGGCAATGAGCCCGGATTCATCGCGGCCGGGACAGCGGCTCCATCTAATTGCCATGATAAAGGATTGACCTGAACAAGCGGCAATCCTTCACACTTCCGATATCGTCCGCCGTGCCAGATTACCATATCGCGGGTAAGAAAAGCAGGATTGCCTCCGGTTGTGTAGGATGTCCAGCCAATGACACACCCAACATCATTTGCGCGCTGAGAAGGCTTGATCCCAGGTATATCGCGCGGAATGGCCATGCCGATCAGATAAGCCGCCACTAATTGTTTTTGCAGAGGGGTCCCGATGATTTTTTCCTGCAGAAGCCGCAGCGCATGGGCGCTGCCCTGGCTGTGGCCGGCAAGGATGAAAGGCCGGCCATTGTTAAGAGTTTGCATGTAATATTGGAACGCGGCTTCAACATCGCCATAAGCCAGCTCAAGCGCCTGAATACCGGAAGAGGTCTCATAATCCAGAAAGGCATAGAGCGTCGCCTGTCTGTAACGGGGAACATAAACACGCGCAGCCGCATTAAAGGCGCCGGCCAGATATTTCAGCACCAGCATCACCGCCCCGACCGCTCCGGGATCATCAAGCGGCCCGTTCCATGCTTCCGGGCTGGCGTAACCGGTTGGGTGAATAAAAAAAACATCAGCCGAAGCATTGGCCTGCGCCTCAGGATATTTTGTATTCGGCGGGATCATGTCCGCATCATCCTGGCGAGACGGAAAGGCGGCCCATGCGTCCGGAGAACGATAATCCGGCCTGGGTGGAGGCGCCTTCTCTTCAAAGAGAAACGCCGGACGAAAACTCTGCTTGAGTTTCTGCTGAGTTTCCGGATCAAGTTTCGCGCCAGTTACGATTCGCGGATGCATAGACGATATTTCCCGAAATTGATGCGCATTATTACAGCCGCTCAAGAAACATAAACCGATCCAGCATAGCTGTAGCCATAAAGAATTCCGGCCATACCTGGTAATATTTTTTTGATATACCCTCATCACGGAGGCTCAATCCAAACAATCAGGATCAGGCATATCAGCCTTGGCGTTCTTCAGGATAAGGCGAAGAAGAATCGGCATCAAACTCCGGTGGCGGCGGCGTGGCCGGCGGACGCTCATCCATAATATCACGCGTTAAATCGCGGGCAACCTGGCGAAACTCATTGAGCACGCGCCCCAGTGAACGGGCAATAGCCGGTAATTTTTCGGCGCCAAACAACAAAAGCACAACCAGCAAAACCAGCAGAATCTCGCCGGCCCCGATGGAACTGCTTAGAAATGCCAGAGTATTCATGACTTGCCCGGCATTATGCCGTCCAGAATGGGAGATACCATCGGACGCCTGCGACCGACCGCTTGACAACGTCAATTAAAGCTTGAAGAAAACGAATTCAGCACGCCGATTCGCCTTCCACGCCGATTCATCGCGCCCCATCATGAACGGACGTTCTTCGCCGTAACTTTTGGTCTGAATGATATTGCCGTCAATACCCAAACCGATCAGATAAGCTCTAACCGCCAACGCGCGCCGCTCGCCCAAGGCCATATTATATTCGGCACTGCCGCGCTCGTCACAATGGCCTTCGATCAGCACGCCCACACGGGCATTTTTACGCAAATAATCGGCCACCGCCTCCAGCTTGATCCGTTCGCCGGATTGCACTTGGGCGCTGTCATATTCAAAAAGCACACTATCGAATTTGACGGAAGAAATAATATCCAATCCGCCCTGAGGACGGGAGGCAAGATTCTGATCACCCCATTGATCGCCGACCACACCGCCAATATTATCGTCTCCTGTTGCGGCCGGTTTGGCCTTTCTGCCGCGACACCCCGGAAGACAGACCAAGCAGACAAGCGCCAACATCAAAATGCCAACCCTTAAATTGCGTTTCATAGACTCTCCCAATCTTTAAAACTTTTTTATGAGCTACTTGGACCAATCCGGGGCGAACCAATCGCCTTTTTCGGCTTCAAGCGCCAAACTTACAGCGGAACCGCCGAGCGTGTCAACAATAAAAATGCGCGATTGATATCGCACAGTGCGCACACAGGCGATATGCCTGCCGTCCGGCGCCCAGGACGGATCCTCATAGTCGGCGTCTTCCGGCGTAACGCGTTTAATGTCCATGGTGGCCGGATTCATGACGTAGATTTGATACTGCCGGTCCAAAAAACTACTGTAACAAATATAGCCGTTGGCGCCCCAATCCGGATCAACATTTTGGGATCCGCGGCTTGTCAGGCGGCGCGCCTCGCCGCCGGAACGATCCATCACATAGATTTGCGGCGATCCGGCCCGATCGGAAACAAAGGCAATTTGGCGGCCATCCGGAGACCAGGTCGGGCTGGCTTCAGCGGCGCGCGGAGTATTGGTCAAGCGCGTCAGCCGTCCGGTTTTCAATTCCATAACATACAAATCAGGGTTGCCGTCCTTGGAAAGGATCAAAGCCGCCTCCCGTCCGTCCGGCGACATTGCCGCGCTCATGTTCAGCCCGGGATAGCGGGCAATGCAGCGGCGATCGCCGCTGCCCAAATTCACGCGATAAACATCCGGAAACTGGGCGCGAAACGATGTATAAAGAAAATGCTCGCCGTCATGCGCCCATTTGGGCGCCAGACTGATCGTCTGATCACGGGTCAATTGCCGCAAATTCCGGCCATCGGCATCGCAGATATAGATTTCCTTTGTGCCGGTGCGATTACCGACCAGCAATAAACGAGCCGAAGCCATGCCTTTGCGTCCGGTCAGCGCCAGGATAATATCGTCAGCCGCTTTATGGGCCAACCGGCGTGTCTCCGGCTCCGGATTTTGATAGGATTTGGCCAGCAAGCGCGCGCGTGTATCGGTGTTATAAACCTCGCATCGCACGGACAGCGTTGTGCCATTCAAGACCGCCTCGCCCTGCAAGGAAAATTCAGCGCGCCCGGCAACCATGCTAAACCAGCCTGAACGGACGAGATCTTCCTCCAAAACCTGGCGAAACAAAGCCGGTGCGCCGCCCGGCGCGGCGGCAAAGCCCGCCATATTCATAAGCGAAACATCGCTCATGCTCTTGGTAACCCGCACCTGGCCCGGCGCGGCAACCAAGAGGCAGCCAAACAAAGCCAGAGCAAAACGCAAAATTTTTCCGGTCATATTCTTTCTCCCTGGTGTATAAAAATCAGTAACCACATCGGCCCGAGCCATCATACATGCCAACAATATAGTCATGACTTTTGCAAGCACAAGCCCAAAATGGCCTTTGCTTATTTTAGATTGCTGATATACTTCCGCTCACGAGGTTTAATAATGAATGCATTGATTCCCGTAGTAAATGGCAGCGAAGAAATGGAAGTTGTGATTGTGGCGGATGTTTTGCGCCGGGCTGCATGGCGTGTGGTTATCGCCGGCTTGAATCCCGGCGCAATCACGGCAGCGCACGGAGTGCGTTTGCTGCCGGATGCCGAATGGAACGCCATAAAACCGGACACATTTGACTGGCTGATCATTCCGGGCGGCGCCGAAGGCGTCGCCGCAATGGCGCGCGACGAGCGTGTTCTCTCGGTTGTGCGGCAATTTGCCTCCGCACAGAAGCAGCTTGCCGCAATTTGTGCCGGACCGCTGGTATTGCAAGCAGCCGGCGTGCTGACCGGACGCAGGGTTACCTGCCATCCCGGCGTCAGCGCGGAATTAACGCAAGGCGCCCGGAACAATGAACGCGTGGTAATTGACGGGCATTTGATTACAAGTCAGGCGCCCGGAACAACATTTGAGTTTGCCCTGGCAATTGTCCGCGCCGTGCAGGGCAAAGAGAAGGCGGCGGCGCTGGCGCAAGCCATGGTGCTTGACTGAACACTTGCAAAACCTGATTTTTGAAAGCAACCCAGGAGAAAAAGGTTCAATTGACAAATGCGTGTGCGCGACACATTTGATGTTTTGGCCA
>CAZMFH010000016.1:0-4375 GCA_964565485.1 uncultured Verrucomicrobiota bacterium
GATCTGCATCTGCCCGATATCCGCGAGTTGGTATTCAATCGGGTCTTCAATGGTCAGGATATTGGTGCGACTCTTGTCCAGTTGTTGCAGCACAGCATAGAGTGTGGTTGTTTTGCCGCTGCCGGTCGGACCGCAAACGACAATAATGCCATGCGTCTCGCGCAACAACCCTTCAATATTTCCCAGCATGGCCGGAGCCAACCCCAATCCAGCCAAAGGCCGCAAAGCCGTCTGCCGATTCAAGAGACGCAACACAACCCGTTCACCTTCCGCCACAGGAATGGAGGAAACTCTGATGTCAATTTCGCGCTCGCCTATCCGCACACGCGCTACGCCATCCTGCGGCAGCCGTTTTTCGGCAATATCCATGTGCGCCATCACCTTCAGCCTTGAAATCAAGGCGCTCTCCAGATGCTTGGGCGGCGCGGTCTGCTCGTATAAGACACCGTCCACCCGGAAACGAACGCGCAAACGCGCGGCAAACGGCTCCAGATGCACATCGGAAGCGCCGGCTTTGACGGCTTCCAGCAAAATCAAGTTGATCAATTGCGTAATCGGCGCGTTTTCGGATGATTGCAGCAAATCGTCGCTGCGCGCAGGAGCGACATGCACCGCCGGCATTTCCTGCTGGAGATCGTCAAGAAACTCGCTGGCCGTTTCCGAACGGCTGAAGTAACAACGCTCAATCGCCGCAAGGATCAAGCCGCGCGCCGCCAGTAACGGCATGAGTTCACGCCGCAAGAGCAGATTAAGATGTTGTTGCGCCCCGAGCGCGGCGGGATCATTCACCAACACCGCCGGCTGTCCAGCGTGCCGAACAGGCAACATGCAATGCGCGCGCGCCCATTCCACGGGCAGATCGGCCACCAATTCCGGATCAAGACAGTCATCGGCAATTACCGTCAGCAACTCAATGTGAAACTTTTTCGCCAGCTCAACCAAGCGCGCTGGATCATCAACGCCAATATTTTGATCATTCGCCTGGAACATGAGCTACCCGTAAAAAGCTATTTTTTTGTTTGCACATCAGCGGCAGATTCCGCATCAACCGACGGCGCAATTTCAAGGTCGGCATCCTTAAATTCCGCCCGGGATTTGACCAGATCGGTCAGCGCCGCCGCATGCGCCGCGTTGGTGGCGACGCGGGGTGTCACAAAAATCAGCAGATTCGTCCGTTCAACCGCTTCGACATTATGCCGGAACAGCCAGCCAAGCAGAGGAATGGAGCCAAGCAACGGAATCTTCCTTTCCTTGGTAACAGTATCCTCCCGCATCAAGCCGCTGATGACAATGGTATCGCCGTCAGGAACAGTCAAGGTCGTTGTAACCTCGCGTTTGGCGATGGTTGGCGTAAAATCGCGCCCGCTCGTCGAGCTTTCCAGGATCGCCTCGATGCTCGGATTAAGTTTCATCAACACCTCGCGATTGGGATTGATGTGCGGGGTAACACTTAGTTTGATGCCGACATCAATGCGGTCAATATTTTCAATATAATCCCGGCTTGTTCCCGACCCTCCGGCAACCGTGGATTTAAGGATGGGTATATTTTTACCGATCGTCACATTGGCCGGCTGATTGTTCTGCGTCCAGAGCGGGATATTGGAAAGAATCTTGAACGTGCCTTTGCTCTTCATCGCATTGATATTGAGCAAAGCCGGGAAATTAGGAATCACGTTGCCGTTTGCATCCGTATAGCTGCCACGCGCCAGGCCAAAGGTCAGGCCGCCCGGCACAACGCCTTTGACCACCTTTTCCATCAGCGTATCTTCTCCCTCGGCAGTACGCATCCCGCCGACCGCAATCGTGGAACCCTCCGCCGGACTGCCGGCCGCCAGAAATTCGGCGCCGATATCACTGCCGGAACTCAAGGTAAGTTCCGCAATCATAACCTCAACCAAAACCTGCTGTGGCGGATGATCCAGTTGCATGATCAATTCCCTGACCATTTTAAAATCCTCCGGCGCGGCATCAATCAAAAGCGCATTATTGCCAAGACTCGGCTCAATTGAAATTTTTTGGTTTTCCGGCTTGTCCGCACGCTTGGAAATCAAGGCGGTCAGGCTTTTGGCCGCCTCCTCGCAGGAAAGATACTTTAAAAAAATCGCCTGCAAATGTCCATAACCGCTGTGCGGCTCGACATCCATCGCGGCAATCACGCGTTTAAGTTCCGCAAGCTGAGCAGGTGTGCCAACCAAAATCAAACTGTTGGAATGCGGCGCAGCCACAATGACCACATCGCTGGGCAGCGCCGGCGCAGCGCCATCAGCCGGTTTGGGCAGGCGCTGGCGCAAGCGATCGCCGGAAGTTTCCATTTTACTGCTGAAGCTCGCCATGGCCTGATTCAACTCCGCCGCCATGGCGGCGGCATTGGCAAAATGCAACGGATGAATTTCCGTCGTGCGCGCCAGTCCCGGCAGATCAATCTGCGCCAAAATCCGCTCAATCCGACTGATCCCCTCCGTCGTATCCGTAATCACAAGATGCTGGGTGTTTTCCAAAACACCAAGCGCACCAGTCTTGCCCTGATCAATCATTGGCTCCAACAAGCGCCGCACATCAGCCGCATTCAGATTGTTCAGACGAATCACTTTGGTTATGATGCCCGTCTCCGGCAAAGACGCTGCGCCGCCCGACATCACCGGCGCAATTGGCGTCGTGCGCCGCTCGCGAGCGACAATCCGGCAAAGCCCGCCGCTCTCCACCACACCATACCCGGAAGCATCCAAAATGGATAAGAACAACGGATAAACTTCTTCGACGGGAACCTGGGTCGGCGTTATAACGGTAACCTTGCCTTCGATTTCCTTGTCCATCACGAAGCGGCGAGATGTCAATTCGCCAACCAGTTTGACCAGAAAACGAATTTCAACCTGATCAAAATTGAAATTAACAAACGCACCCTTCCCATCGGAAGCGGGAAACTTTTCCGCTTCCGCGCCGTGCTCCTGGGCATTTGCGAAACCGCTTTCCGACACATCGCAAACAAGCAAGCCGGCCAAAAACACTGGCAACAAATACGCTCTCATGCAGTCCTCGTTGCAATTTTGTTATCCGGCAACGTCTTGTTTAACGCGTGATTCCGCGCTCCGAAGCGGCAATAAAGGAAACAAAATGATCCAACTCCGGGCAAGCCGGCAAATCCGTTTTGATTTTGGCTAAAGCCTGGCTGACGGTAAGATTTTCCCGGTATACAATGCGATAAGCATCTTTGAGCACACGGCGCGCCTCTTCGCTGACATTACGGCGCTGCATGCCAATGATATTCAGGCCATGAATTTTGGCCGGATTGCCGTCCGCCATCAAGAAAGGCGGAATATCCTGTGTCGCCTTCGAGCAGCCGCCAATCATGCTCATACGCCCCACACGCACGAATTGATGAATCCCGCAAAGCCCGCCGATCACCGCGCCATCTTCCACAATCACATGCCCGGCCAAAGTTCCGGCGTTGGAAATGATCACATCATTGCCAACCACACATTGGTGCGCCACATGCGAATAGGCCATAATATGGCAGCGCGCGCCGACGCGCGTCACATCGCCTTCGCTTGTGCCGGAATTAACCGTAACATATTCGCGCAAAGTGGTGTAATCGCCTATTTCCACGAAAGTAATGCCGCCTTTAAACTTCAAATCCTGCGTTTGTGTGCCAATACTGGCAAAAGGGAACACCACACATCCTTCGCCCAACGTAGTCCAGCCGTCAATCACAACATGCGCCATGATGCGCGTCGCGCGCCCTATTTTCACATGCGGGCCAATGACACTACAAGGCCCCACTTCCGCATCCTGATCAAGTTCAGCGCCCGACTCCACAACCGCCGTTGGATGAATTTTGGCCATAACCACGCTTCAAATTTTATTTGCTGTTACTGTTTCGGCAGCCAGATGCTTGTTGGAGCGGGAGAGGGGAGTCGAACCCGCGACGTTCAGCTTGGGAAGCTGACATTCTGCCACTGAATTACTCCCGCATACCAACGGGTCAAGCCACGAACACTGCGCCTAACAAATCGGGTGCGATTTTTGCAAATACCGCTTATTTTTTCAAGATTTTTTTAAATTCACGCGTAAGAAGCGGCAGGATTTTGAATAAATCTCCAACTATTCCATAGGTAGCCACGCGAAAAATCGGCGCCTCCGCGTCTTTATTGACGGCAACAATGATATCGGCGCTCGACATTCCGGCCAGATGCTGGATTTGCCCGCTGATTCCACAGGCAACATAAATTTTCGGGCACACAGTCTTGCCGGTTTGCCCAACTTGATGCGAATAAGGAATCCAGCCGGCATCCACGGCAGCGCGCGAAGAACCAACTCCGGCATTCAAGACTTCAGCCAATTCTCGAACAACAGCAAAATTCTCCGGCGCCTGCAAACC
>CAZMFH010000016.1:4385-22411 GCA_964565485.1 uncultured Verrucomicrobiota bacterium
CTCGATCATGGTAAAGTTCTTGGCATCTTTGATACCGCGCCCACCGGAAACAATTATATTAGCTTCCGCAATATTCATGGTCGTTTCATGTTCCGGCTCAAAACGCAGCCGTTCGGCGCGCGCCTTGAGCAAATCGGCGGCTACTTTCGCAAGCACAACCTCGCCGTGGCGATCGGGATTTTGCAAAGCTTCCTTCATGACCTTGTGCCGGACAGTCGCCATTTGCGGGCGATGCCGCGGCGTAACAATGGTGGCCATGATAGTACCGCCAAAAGCCGGACGGGTTTGCAAAAGATTTTTCGTTTCCGGATCAATCGCCAGAGCGGTGCAATCCGCCGTTAATCCGGCATTGACAGCAACGGCCACACGCGAAACCAAACTGCGTCCGATCGTAGTCGCACCGCAAAGAATGATGGCCGGCTTATGATTGCGGATCAAACTGACCAGCACTGCGGCATAGGGCTCGTCCCGGAAATAAGATAATTCCGGCGCATCCACCAAATAGACCTTGTCGGCGCCGCGCTGCACCAGATCGGACGTTTTGTTTTGCATTTCCGATCCAAGCAGCACCGCGCAAAGCTGCACCCCTAATTCATCAGCCAGCTTGCGCCCCTCGCCCAGCAATTCATAGGTAATGCTTTGGATTTGCCCTTCCTTCTGCTCGGCAAAAACCCAGACATCGCGATAGGCCTTCAGATCAACGCCTGACTCCGGCGCATTATCGCGGGGAAGCATCCCGATCGCCTGAAACTTCCTGCAGGATTCCACGCATGCGCCGCAAAGCGTGCATTTGGTCAGATCAATCAGCGCCAGTCTTTCCACAACCGTAATGGCGGCAAAAGGACAAGCCTTGACGCAAAGTCCGCAGCCGACGCATTTTTCCTTAATCACAAAAATCGGATCAGTAGCCATTGCAATTCCCCCACCCTATAATTTTCAGGAATCCGCCGCAATTACAGCATCTTTAAGTTTTTCGACAAGTTGCGGAACGATTTCTTCCGGTTCGCCCCTGAAAATCTGCCCGCCCTGTCTGGCCGGAGGAGTAAAAATCCGCACAACCTTGGTCGGCGATCCATCCAAGCCGAATTTCTGCGCCTCCCCCTCTAAATCCGCGGCTTTCCAATGCGTCAAGACCGCTTTTTTGGCAGCCAATTTGCCTTTCAGGGACGGCAAACGCGGCTCATTAATCTCTTTGACTACCGTCAAAACACAAGGCAAAGGCGCGCGAATAATCTCGAAGCCTTCCTCCAACAAACGTTCGGCCACAATGTAATCCGCGCCAATTTCCTCGATTTTACGAACGTAAGTTATCTGCGCCAAATCCAGGTGCGCGGCAATCCCGGGTCCAACCTGCGCGGTATCGCCGTCGGAAGCCTGTTTGCCGCAAATGATGATATTGTAGTCGCCAATCTTACGCATGGCCTGAGCAAGCGTGTAACTGGTTGCCCAGGTATCGCTGCCGGCAAAAGCGCGGTCAGAAAGCAGAATGCCGGCGTCCGCCCCCATCGAAATAGCCTCGCGCAAAGCCTGATCGGCCTGCGGCGGACCCATGGTCAGAACGGTAATTTTGCCGCCAAGCTTCTCTTTGATGCGAATACTTTCTTCGATCGCATACATATCAAAGGGATTAATGATTGAAGCCACCCCCTCCCGGACAAGCGTATTGGTCTTTGGATCAATCTTGACATCCGCCGTATCCGGAACCTGTTTTATGCAAACGACAACATGCATGACACCTCGCTTTACTGATAACAAAACCAGAGACCCAGAAGCAAAGAACGGGCGCAATATTAACCGCGCATTTTTTTTATGCAAGAATTCAGCATTCAGGATTCAGAACTCAGCATAAATTCAAACTGTTTCTGATCAGCTGTTTGCTGGATGTTCCATTCTGACTTCTGAATACTGCTTGCAAAAGCTGACTTTTGCAAACGACTCGTTTGGATGATTTTTAGCGATCGCAAAAAACGACGGAACCAGCATGATTTTGATGGTCGGGAAAATTTGATTGCGTTTTGCCTAAAGGCGGCTACACTTTTAGGCAATTCGGTCGTAGCGGAGGAGGATGAGCAATCTCCAGCAAGCCGGTGGCGCATCCCCTCGGAGATTAATCATAACCAATCAGAGGACGCAACCAATGAAACAAATCAAACTGGCAATTATCGGGCAAGGGCGGAGCGGACGCGACATTCACGGCACGTATTTAAAAAACGACAAACGTTATAAAATTGTTGCCATAGCCGATTTCCTGGAAGAGCGCCGCAAACGCGCCATGGAAGAATACGGATGCGAAGTTGCATATGAAGACTATCATGATCTTTTCAAGCACCGCGACCTTGACCTGATCGTCAACGCCAGTTACAGCCACATGCATGCGCCGATCAGCCTGGAAATCATGAAAGCCGGCTTCAACGTACTTTGCGAAAAGCCGCTGGCCGCAAAAGTAAAACAGGTTGATCAACTGATTGAAACTTCCCAAAAAAACAAAAAAATGCTGGCGATTTATCAGAATTCCCGCTATGCGCCCTATTTTGTGCAAACCCAGAAAGTGATCAAATCAGGCGTTCTGGGGCGGATCGTTCAGATTTCAATCGCTTTCAACGGATTCAGCCGGCGTTGGGACTGGCAGACCATGCAGGAACGTAACGGCGGCAATCAGGCCAACACCGGACCACACCCCATTGATCAGGCGCTGCAGTTTTTCGGCGAAGGCACACCCAAAGTAACCTGTTTCATGGATCATACCGACAATTCTTTTGGCGATGCCGAGGACCATGCCAAAATAATCCTAAGCGGAGAGGGACATCCGACCATTGACATCGAGATTTCCTCCTGTTGCGCCTATCCGTGCTTTACCTATAATGTATATGGCACACGCGGCGGACTGAAATCCCTCAAAGGCGCGCTTGAATGGAGATATTACAAGCGCAGCGAAGCGCCGAAACAAAAACTGATCAAAACTCCGCTTTTCAAACCGGACCGCACTCCGGCCTATCCGCAGGAGACACTAATCTGGCATAGCGGAGCATGGCCGACACTGGATGAAAAAAAGGACAATCAAGCCGGCTACACCCCGGCCACTGCCGTGCAGGGCGGGCTGACGCAATCATTTTACAATATGCTTTATAAAACAATGGCCAAAGGCGCCGCGCTGGAAATCACGCCCGAGCAGGTGCGGCGTCAAATCGTGGTGCTTGAGGAATGCCGGCGGCAGAATCCGCAGATCTACAAACGCAAATAGCAAAAGCATCCGTCATGCGGACAAGCGGGTCAGATATTTTTGCGCTCTTCCGCGATGACGGATTGCTTTTGATTGAACATGTTCACGCTGCAACCGGATATTGGGAACGCATGCGCGGATTGATCGGCGCCAAAATGCTTGCAAACAATCAAGCCTTGGCGCTGATGCCATGCGGCGCAATCCACACGGCCTGCATGTGTTTTGATTTGGATGTGATTTTTTTTGCGCGCAACGGGCGCATCACGAAAATGATCGCCGGCCTCAAACCCTGGCGCGCCGTGTTTGGCGGCATTTCCGCCTGGGGCGCGCTTGAAATGAGCGCCGGCTGGTTTGCTTGGAACAAAGTGAAAATCGGCGACCGATTATGCATCGGACGCAACGGGGAGGATCTGCATGCGTTGTCCAAAATGTGGTCATCTGCATGACAAGGTGATTGACAGCCGCACCGCGCGTGAGGGCGACGTGATCCGACGGCGGAGGGTCTGCCTGCAATGTGAACACCGTTTTACAACTTATGAAGAAATCATCAAGGCCAGATTACGCGTCATCAAGCACGATGGACGCAACGAGGAAATCAACCGGCAGAAACTGATCAACGGCATTATGCGCGCCTGCCACAAGCGTCCGATCGGCATCGAACAGATCGAAAACATGGCCGACTCAATTTTAAACGAACTGGACAACGAATATGACCGGGAAGCTCCCAGTTCGGCGATCGGCGAAAAAGTCATGGAGCGTCTCGAAAAACTTGATGAAGTTGCTTATATTCGTTTTGCCTCGGTCTATCGTCAGTTCAAGGATGTCAATCAATTCCTGACTGAAGTCAGGGGAATTATCAAAAAATCATGATTTGGAAAGAGCCGCAACAAGTATCGCCACCCCCTTCCGGTTTGGTCGAATATATTCTGGCCGAATTGCGCTCGCTGGAAGATATCCGTGGCGCGCGCCAATATGACCATGATTTGGCGGAATCAGCGGCGGAATGTCTGCTCCAAGAATTGTCTCTTTCGGGCAAAGGCGATCATCCCGCATGCGTCATCGCCTTTGACTCAGCGCGGCTTTTGCTGATTCTCGGGCGCGCGCTCTGGAGCATCGGCGAAGAACAATCCGCGCGGACATTGTTTGCCCGCCGGGCGCAGGAATTGAATGTTGCGCCGGAAAGCATGGAAGCTATTTTTGCGCATGACGCCGCAACACACGCCTGGCACACCATGCTGGCCGCCCGCGCCTTGCGCTGTTTCGCTTTCGCCGGCGCAATTAACGAAACACTCTGGATTCTCGATCTGCGCCAACTGACGGCCACGCAAGCAACCGTTCTGGAATTGACCCTGCACAATCTGCTGCGCGCAGCGCTGAAATGCGCCGCCGGCCTGTGGGACGCCACCCAGGGACGCGGTTGTCTGGCGCTTGGCCATACAGCGGAAGTGGCGCGCAAAATGGCCGGACAACGACAATGCACGAACAAACAACAGGATGAAATCCGCTCTGTTTGCGCCCTGGAACTTGATCTTCTGACCAAGCAGCGCGGATGGACAACCACACCACGCTTAATGACGCTTGATTTAACAATCTAACCGGAAAATTTCTTTGAAAAAGAAACCTGCCCATCCATTTGCCACAATCGAAAACGCCGCGCAAGCCGTCAAAAAAGGCCGGATGATAATTATTGTTGACGATGAAGCGCGCGAGAATGAAGGCGACCTGGTCATTGCCGCTGAAAAAACAACGCCGCAGGCCATTAATTTCATGGCCCGTTTCGGGCGCGGCCTGATCTGCGTGGCCATGACCGCCGAGCGTCTTGAAAAACTGCGGATTGCCAAAGCGGCGGCGCGCAACAACCGCGATACACTGCAAACAGCCTTCATGGAGTCTGTTGACGCCCGCCATGGCGTTACGACCGGAATTAGCGCGCATGACCGCGCCAGGACAGTGCATGTGCTTACGGATGCACGCGCCGCCCCTGGCGACATCGTCAGCCCCGGTCACGTCTTTCCGCTTGAAGCCCGCGAAGGCGGAGTTCTGCGTCGGGCCGGGCACACCGAGGCTGCTGTTGATCTGGCCTTGCTTGCCGGCTTAAAACCGGCCGGGGTCATTTGCGAAATAATACGCGATGACGGACGCATGGCGCGTCTCCCCGACCTGATCGCCTTTGCCAAACATCATAAACTGCTCATTATTTCCGTGGCCGACCTGATCGCTTATCGCCGCCGGCGCGAGCAACTGGTGGAATGCGTCCGCCAGGCCATGCTGCCGACTGAATTTGGCTTGTTTACGCTCAAGCTCTACCGTTCGCGCACAGACGGCGAAAATCATCTGGCGCTTGTTATGGGCTCGCCGGAACTTGCCCAACCGGCGCTTGTCCGCGTACACAGCGAATGCCTGACCGGCGATCTGTTCGGCTCATTGCGCTGCGACTGCGGAGCGCAATTGCGCGCGGCCATGCGCAGCATCGCCGAGTCAGGCGCAGGCGTCATTCTCTATATGCGCCAGGAAGGGCGCGGCATCGGCCTCGAAAACAAACTGCATGCCTATGCGCTTCAGGAAAAGGGGCTGGATACAGTTGAGGCCAATCACAAACTTGGTTTTGCGGCAGATTTGCGCGATTACGGAATCGGCGCGCAGATATTATCTGATTTGGGCTTAAAAAAGATACGCCTGATGACCAATAACCCCCGCAAGGTGATCGGGCTGGAAGGATATGGCATTGACATTACCGAGCGCATTCCGATAATCTTGCCGGCAAATCGTTTCAATAAAAGCTACCTGAAAGTAAAAAAGCAAAAACTGGGGCATTGGTTGTAATTTTTTGTTTCGGAAAATCAGGCATGGTTGCAGGCATGCCGGGCAATGAAAGGACATAATGATGCAAGAAGTATCTGGCAAATTATCGGCGCAAGGACTCAAATTCGGCCTTGTGGTCAGCAGATTTAACGATCTCTTTACGCAACAACTGTTGCGCGGCGCACTGGATTGCCTGATGCGTCATGACGCCACGGAAAACGCCGTAACGGTTGTCTGGGTGCCGGGCGCTTTTGAAATTCCATCCGCAATCCAGGAACTGGCATATACCGGCAAATACAACGCGCTGATTGCATTGGGCGTTGTCATCCAGGGCGCCACAACGCATGCCGGACTGATCAACGGCCAGGTGGCGCGCAGCCTGGCGCAAATAGCGTTGGCCGCCAGGTTGCCGGTTATTGACGGCGTGGTGGCAGCCGATAATCTTGATCAAGCCATCGAACGTTCCGGAACCAAATCAGGCAACCGCGGCTGGAATGCAGCCTTATCCGCAATCGAAATGGCTTCACTGTTCCAGCAACTTGCCGCAAAAAAATAATCAAGCTCGCGCGTTTTCTCTGAAAGGATTTCGCATGGCCACACGCCGTTTTTGCCGGGAATGGGCGGTGCAATTCCTTTTCCAGAACGACTTCAATGTTCAGGAACTTCCGGGAGCATTGCATGATTTCTGGGCCAATCAAAAAGCGGATCAGGCAGCGCGCGCCTTTACTGAAAAATTAATTACGGGCGTAATGCAACATTGCAACGACCTGGATGAACGCATCAAAAAATACACTGAACACTGGGAAATCAAACGCATGAATGCCGTGGACCGCAACGTCATCCGTTTGGCGCTTTATGAAATGTTCTTTATGCCCGATATTCCGCCTGTTGTTTCCATCAACGAGGCCGTGGATATAGCCAAACGCTTCAGCTCCAATGAGTCCGGCAGATTTGTCAACGGCATTCTTGACTGCGCGCGCAAGGATTTATCGCGTCCAAGCCGGACACCTGCGCTATCGCGATGAAAACGCGCCGCACAGATGAATACTGGATGAACAAGGCCCTGGCGCTGGCGCAGCGCGGCATGGGATGCACTCGCCCCAACCCGCCGGTTGGCGCGCTTCTTGTGCGCGATACGCGCATGGTTGGCGCCGGCTATCATCAGCGCGCCGGCGCGCCGCATGCCGAAGCGATCGCCATCGAAGATGCCGGCCGGCGCGCCAGAAACGCCACGCTTTATGTTACCTTGGAGCCATGTTGCACCACAGGCAGAACACCGCCATGCGTCAAGGCCATTCTGCAGGCCGGCATAAAGCGTGTTGTTGCGGCAACCCGCGACCCAAATCCACGCCATAATGGAAAGGGACTGACGCTCTTGCGCAAAGCCGGCGTGGATGTTATCGAGGGCGTATGCGCACAGCAAGCCGACATCTTGATTACACCTTTCGCGCACTGGCTGAAAACCGGGCGTCCCTACCTAATCCTCAAAATGGCAATGACGTTTGACGGCAAAACCGCCGACGGTCAAGGTCTTTCCCGGTGGATCACCGGTCCACGCGCGCGTCATATTGTACATGCATGGCGTCGGCACACGGATGCCGTCATAGTTGGCGCGGGAACGGTGCGCGCCGATAATCCTACGCTTTTGCCGGCCCCAGACAACGGACGCCGGCCTTGGCGGGTAATAGCCGACGCCAAAGGCATAGCGGATCTAAAAGCCCGTGTTTTAAATGATCATGCCGCCCGGCAAACGATCATGGCCACCACCGCCCATTGCCCGACCGCGCGCCAAAAGGCTTGGGCGAAAAACGGCGCCCAAGTCTGGGTTTTGCCATCCGACACCAATGGGGTTTCCTTGCGCGCCATGCTGAACATGCTCGGGCGACAAGGCGCGCTGATGGCGCTTTGCGAAGGCGGCGCGCGCCTGGCAGCATCCCTGATCCAAGCCGGACTTGTGAATGAATACCGTTTCTTTATTGCTCCGCTTATTATAGGCGGCAAGCGCGCGCCGGGCGTTGTCAATGGAACCGGGCTTGCCTTGTCAAATGCGGAAAAATTAATCTTTACAGGATACCGGCGCATCGAACACGATATCTTGATTACCGCGCTACCTGCGGCAGGAAACAAAAAATGTTCACGGGATTGATTCAAAAAACAGGCAAACTTACCGTGCGGCGCGCAACAAAGAGCGGATTGCGGCTGACAATTGCATGCGCGCCGTGGGATTCGCCGCTGGTAATCGGCGAAAGCATCGCCGTCAACGGCGCATGCCTGACGGTCGCCCAAACGGACCAGCGCAGTTTCACCGCCGACCTGCTGCACGAAACCATGCTCCGCGCCAACCTGGGCGTAAAGCAAATCGGCGACAGCCTGAATCTGGAACGCGCTCTGCGCGCGGGCGATTTGCTGGGCGGACACATGGTTGCCGGACATATTGACGGCATCGGCAAAGTAACCGCATACCACCCTGATCATGCAGATTGGACGCTGACCATCGCGTGCGCGCCGGAACTGCTGCGCGACATGATTATAAAAGGCTCGATCGCCGTTGATGGCGTAAGTTTGACCATTACCAACCTGGACACCCGCACGTTTGCGGTAAAACTCATTCCAACCACTACCGCCAAGACAACACTATCCCGGCTTAAACCAGGAGACACCGTCAACCTTGAAACCGATCTGATTGCCAAACAGATGCGGAACCATTTGGAAACGACAATTCAAAAACCAACCGGATTGACATGGGCAAAGCTGCGCGCAGCCGGTTTTTAAGCAGGTAACATCATGAAAACCAACAAGGGTTTTGATAATGATCTCTATTTGCGCGAGCAGACCAAGGCCATCAAGGAACGCATGCTTCGTTTCAACAACAAACTCTACCTTGAATTCGGCGGCAAACTGCTTTTTGATTATCATGCCGCGCGAGTGCTGCCCGGCTACGATCCCAACATTAAAATGCGCCTGTTGCAAGAGCTGAAAGATCAAACAGATATTATTCTCTGCATTTATGCCGGCGATATTGAGCGCCGCAAAATGCGCGCTGATTTCGGGATTTCATACGACGCCGACGCCTTGAAGCTGATTGACGATCTGCGCGACCGCGACCTGGATGTGTCGGCGGTTGTGATCACACGTTATGACAATCAACCGGCTGCCAACCTCTTTCGCGATAAACTCGAACGACGCAACATAAAAGTCTATTGCCATCGGCCGACACGCGGTTATCCGGCGGATATTAACACAATTGTCGGTTCGGAAGGCTATGGCGCCAATCCATATATTCAAACATCCAAACCGCTTGTTGTTGTAACCGGCCCCGGGCCGGGCAGCGGCAAATTGGCCACCTGCCTGAGTCAGCTCTATCATGACCACAAACAGGGACACGCTGCCGGATACGCCAAATTTGAGACCTTCCCCATCTGGAACCTACCGCTCAAACATCCGGTCAATATGGCTTATGAAGCCGCTACCGCCGATCTCGGAGACCTGAACCTGATTGACCCTTTCCACCTGGAAGCCCGCCATGAAACAGCCGTCAATTACAATCGCGATATTGACGCCTTTCCGCTTCTAAAGGCAATCTGGGAACGCATCACGACCAAAGAATCAATTTATCGTTCGCCGACGGAAATGGGCGTCAACCGCGCCGGTTTTGCAATAACCGACGATATGGTTGTCCGGGACGCGGCACGCCAGGAAATTATCCGCCGCTTTTTCCGTTATGCCTGCGAATATGCCATGGGCCTGACCGGCACTGAAACCATCAGGCGTGTCGAAACACTAATGCTGGAATCCGGTCTATCCCAGGAAGACCGGCGCGTGGTTCTCCCGGCGCGCCAGGCAGCTCAGGATGCCGGACAAACCGGCAAAGGCAATGCGGGAGTCTATTGCGGCGCAGCCATTGAATGCCGGGACGGCGCAATTATAACCGGCAAAAACTCCCCTTTAATGCACGCCGCCTCAAGCGCAATCATCAATGCCATCAAACATCATGCCGGACTACCCGATAACCTGCATTTGATTTCCGCAACCATCATGCAATCCATCGGCGCTTTCAAGCGCGACATACTCGAACGCCAGGCTGAAAGTTTGAGCCTGGAAGAAACCTTGATCGCGCTCAGCATCAGCTCGACAACCAATCCCGCCGCACAACTGGCAATGGAAAAACTCAAGACTCTGCGCGGATGTGAAATCCATCTGACCCACATCCCCGCGCCGGGAGACGAAGCCGGTTTGCGCCGACTGGGAGTGAATCTTACGAGCGACCCGCATTTTGCCACACGCAATCTTTTTTTGGCCTGAAAACTGAACACCCCAGAATCAGGACTGCGTCATGCTCGGCGGCTCGCCCGGAGGTCTCGCCCCACCAAAGCCACATTCGGCCATAATGGCGGGGCAAAGCGTCCCGGCCGAGCCGTCTTTTGCGAACATGACACACCTGACCCCAGAATAAAACACACCCAGAATAAAATTGACAATCATGTTGATTTGCCTTAAAAACTTGCCATGTTGACGGTAAAAAACGCATAAAAACATAAAGGGGGTGTAAAAAACTGTGGTCGAAATCAAGCTGAAAAAAGGTGAAAACGTTGATAAAGCGCTGCGACGCCTGAAGAAAAAAATGGACAAGGAAGGCATCATGCGCGAAATACGCAATCACCGTTATTTCGAAAAACCCTGCGAAAAGCGGCGCAAAAAACGCGCGCGCGCGCGGATGTATTAACCCCTTTTCCGACCGGGAAAGCCGGCTGTTTCAAGCCGGCTTTCCTGTTTTATTTGCGTATGAATGCATTAATAACCGGCATTACAGGGCAGGACGGATCTTACCTGGCAGAATTCCTCTTGTCCAAAGGCTACCGCGTCGTCGGCATGGTCCGGCGCGCCAGCACGGAAAATTTCGAACGCATTGCCCATTTGACATCCCGCCTTGAACTGAGACAGGCTGATCTGCTTGATCAGTTATCCATGATTGAACTGATGAAGGCGGTGCAGCCGGATGAAATTTACAATCTGGCCGCGATGTCATTCGTGCCGACATCCTGGACACAGCCAACCTTGACCGGCGAATTCACCGCCATCGGGGTTACACGCATGCTGGAAGCCATGCGACAGATATGCCCAAAAGCAAAATTCTATCAGGCATCCAGCAGTGAAATGTTCGGCAAAGTCCGCGAGGTGCCTCAAACCGAACTGACCCCGTTCCACCCGCGCAGTCCTTATGGCGCAGCCAAAGCTTATGGTCATTATATCACAGTCAACTACCGTGAAAGCTACAATTTATTCGCGGTTTCCGGCATTCTTTTTAATCATGAAAGTCCCCGGCGCGGACGTGAGTTTGTAACACGCAAAATCAGCGACGGCGTTGCGCGCATCAAACTGGGCCTGGCCAGGGAATTGCGCATGGGCAACCTGGATGCGCAACGCGACTGGGGCTTTGCCGGGGATTACGTGCAAGCAATGTGGATGATGCTGCAACAGCCGACTCCGGACGATTACGTTATCGCCACCGGCCAGACACATTCCGTGCAGGAATTTATTGAGCTTGCCTTTGCGCATGCCGGTTTGGCCTGGCGCGATCATGTCGTCCAGGATCAGCAGTTTATGCGTCCGGCGGAGGTTGACCATCTGCTCGGCGACAGTTCCAAGGCACGCCGCATCCTCGGCTGGAAGCCGCAGGTTGATTTCAAAAACCTGGTCGCCATGATGGTGGACGCCGATCTGAAGCGCTTGGGTCGGCAAGGTTGCTAAAATGCGTATTTTCCTGACAGGCGCATCCGGATTCGTCGGACGGCATCTGGCGCGCGAACTATGCCGGGCAGGTCACACAGTTACAGGCTTTGACCTTCTGCAAGCCCAGGTAGAAGGAATCACGGATATGATCGCCGGTAATCTTCAGGATGCTGATGCCATCAGCGATGCCATTGCCAGACTGCAGCCGGATGCCGGCATTCACCTTGGTGGAATGGCTTTTGTTCCGTCCGGATGGAAGGATACTGCCGGACTCTTTGCGATCAACACACTCGGCGCAATTCATGTCCTGGATGCTTTCCGCCAATACGCGCCTCAAGCGCGATTGCTTGTCGTGACTTCAGCGGAGGTTTACGGATCCAAACCGCGTCCGCATCCCGCAAGGGAAGATGATCCGCTTGACCCCGATAATCCCTACGCCATTTCCAAAGCCGCCGCCGACCTCATTACGCTCCAATATTCCCAAAGACACGGCCTGCCGGCCATGACCGCCCGTCCTTATAACCATATCGGACCGGGCCAATCCGAGAAGTTCGTGGTGGCCTCGTTTGCCGCACAACTCCGCGCCATTGCCGCCGGACACGCGCCGGCTGTCCTGAAAACAGGCAATCTGGACGGATATTGTGATTTCAGCGATGTGCGCGATATTGTCCGCGGTTACCGGATGCTGATTGAACACGGCCGCTCGGGTTCGGCCTACAATCTCTGTTCGCACCGCGAAACAACAATTCGTGCAATTCTGGACATGCTCTGCGCCATCAGCGGCGTTCACCCGCAAATCGAACGCGATCCGGAGCGTTACCGTCCGGCTGTCAATCGTCCGCAGCTCGACACAACACGAATTGAAAACGACCTGCAATGGAAGACGGAAATTCAAATCGAGCAAACACTGCGCGACATTCTTGCCGCTGCCAACCCCAACCGCGAATAAACCAACGCCAGACAAACGATGGATGCATTAAAAAAAATACCCTCAACTTTTCTGCGCGCCCTGATCGGGGGCGGCATTATTGTCTATCTCTTTTATAAAATGGACATGCGCGGCATGCTCTCCGTGCTGCGCGACAGTTTGCACCAATGGCCATGGCTGCTCTGTGGGATTTTATTATGTCTGGCGGGACTTTGCATCGGCATTGTACGCTGGCGCATTATTCTCGAAGCGCGCGGATTGCGCATGCCCTGGCCGCGTGTGTTTTGCGTATATTTCATCGGCCACTTCTTTAACGCTTTTATGTTCGGCTCGACCGGCGGCGATCTGGCGCGCGGCTTCTATGCCGCCAAGGAAACGCATCACAAAAAAACCGAGGCCATTGCCACCGTCCTGATTGACCGCATGATCGGCATTACCATCCTGAACCTGATTGCGCTGGTTATGCTGATTGCACGGGCAGGTTTTTATCTCCACCATTGGGTAACGCATGTGCCGGCGCTGATCATGCTGGCCATCAATCTGCTGACTTTCGCCGTGATTATCATCACCTTCAATGCGCACCGTTTCAAAAACTGGCCCGTTTTCCGCAGAATCACGGCGCATCCCAGGATGGGGCCGCAAATCAAACGCCTCCTGATTTCGATTTATCTCTATCGCCGCAAGAAAGATGCGCTCTTGAAAACCGCGCTCCTCTCGCTGGCCATTCACCTCCTGATCGTGATCCAGTGTTATTGCCTTGGACGCAGTTTTCAAATCCATCTCAGTCTGATCGCATATCTAACGGTAGTACCGATCATCATGGCCATCGCCGCCATGCCGATCACACCGGGTGGGCTTGGCATCCGCGAAGGCCTGACCGTGGCGCTCTTCGGCACCCTGGGCATTGACGGCACACGCTCACTGCCCCTTTCATTGATGGTCTATATCAGCGCGCTGATCTGGAGCCTGGTGGGCGGCCTGATTTTCCTCGGATATTCGACCGGCTCCGGAAGGACGCCGCAGGAAGAATTACGTAATCTGCGCGACGAAGCGGCGAGCATGGAGTCCGATGTCGGGGTCGCGCGCGCCCATAAAGAGCACCGCATCGCCCGGACTGACCGTAGCGCCCAATAACGCCAAAGCCTCCGCATAACCGGGCAGATAATCGGCGGCTACCCCGCGTTCGCGCAAAGCGTGCACAAGAGTTTCGGAAGTTACCGCGCGCTGCGCCGTGCCGCCGGCATAATAGACCGGCAAAACTAAAATGCGGTCATCCTTCCCGGCCAACTGGGCAAACACATTCACCAGTTCGCGCAACATCAATGCCAGCGGCGCAAAGCCATGCGGACGCCAAAGCGCCAAAACCCGCCGGTGATACGGCGCTACCGCGCGCCAGGCAGCCTGAATTTTGGCCGGATTATGCGCATAATCATCCAAAACCGTAATGCCGCCGCCGGCCTCAATCCGTTCCAACCGGCGCGCCAGTCCCTTGAACCCCAAAAATGCCGCACTGATCTGCGCCGGCGCATAACCCAACCGCTCGCAAAGCCGAATGCTCTGCAACGCATTGACGGCATTATGTCTGCCAAGCAAAGGCAGGTCGAAGACAGTCCCGCCATAATCGAAACGAAATCCATCCGCCGAAAGTTGCGGAGCAAACCCGCAACCATCGCAACAATCATCCGCGCCGCTGCCCCACCCGACCACACCAAGCCGAACCTGACCAACAAACGCGCGCAAAAGCCGCTCGACTTCATCACGCTCGAAATGATCCTTGGAGACATTGGTAATCACAGCCCAGTCGGGATGAAAACGCAAAAGCGAACGATCACTTTCATCAACCTCCACAACCCATAGATTGGAACGGCCCGCGCGCACATTACCGATTGTCTGGGGCGTAATCCAATTCAAAAGCGCGCCGCCATTGACAACGGTCGGATCAGCGCCCAATTGCGTCAAAAGCCAGCCGAGCATGCCGGTAACCGTCGTTTTACCCGCCGTACCGGCGACAGCCACACAGAATCCTTGCCCGGCCAGTTCCGCAAGCAACTCCGCACGATGCAAAAGCGGCACAGCCATGCGCCGCGCCGCAGCCAGATCGGGATTATCATCCTCAACCGCCGAACTAAAAACAACTCCCGTCAAAGCAGCGTGAATCCCACTCCCGTCTTGAGGAAGCAATCTGACTCCGCACACTTGCAATTTTCGGAAAACATCCGGCGCTTGTCCGGCATCAAATGCGCGATCGGATCCGGAAACACTGGCGCCGGTAAAGGCCAGAATTTGCGCCAGGGCATTCATCCCGACTCCGCCGACCCCAACCAGATGAAACTGACCGGAGCGTTGTCTAAAACCTGCTTTCTGTTTCATGGTCATTGCGGATCCGAGCATCAGGGATATCGGCCGGGCTGATCCAACCCGGTTTTTTCCGGCAATTCGAAAATCAAATTCATATTCTGCAAGGCCGAGCCGGCCTGCCCCTTCATGAGGTTGTCTATATGCGCAACAACACGCAATTTGCGCGTGCGCTCATCAACATCCAGAATCAAATTGCAATAATTGCTGCCGCGGACATGCGCCGTGCCAATCGCGTCATCACGTCCGAACAAACGCACAAATCCATCCGGCGGATAAAAAGCGCGATAAATATCGAAAACATCGTTCAGATTGACGCCATCTTTAAGATCACCATAAAGCGTGGACATAATGCCACGGCAAACCGGCACCACTTGTGCGGTAAAGGTAATCCGCAACTCTTTACCCGCCAAAGCGCCCAATTCGCGTTCAACCTCGCAAACATGCTGATGTCCGGCAAGCTTGTAGGCATTCATATGATCATAACGCGCCGGATAATGAAACCCGGCATTCGGCTTTTTACCCGCGCCGGAAACGCCGGTCTTGCAATCGCAAATCAACCCTTTTGTTTCCACAAGCTGCGCCTTGACCGCCGGAGCCAGGCCGAGAATGCAACTGACCGCAAAACAGCCCGGATTGCCGACCAACCGCGTTTTGGCGTTTAAACGGTCGTGATGCAATTCCGGCAACCCATACACAGACTCCGGCAATAATTGCGGCGCAGCATGTTCGGCGCTTTTGCCGATCCGCGTAGAATATGCGGCAAAATCCTTGATGTTATTGAAACGGAAATCGCCGCTGTAATCTATGACCTTTGCGCCGGACGCCAGTTCAGCCGGCGCCAGTTGCATGCCGACCCGATCAGGCGTGGCCATAAAAACAACATCGGCCGGCTGATGCGCGGCGGTATCATCGGCGGCAAGGATGGGCAGATCACAAAAACCGGTCAAATGCGGATACAAACGACTGATCGGCATGCCGACCTCTGTTGCCGCCACGAGACATTCCAATTTCACGCGCGGATGCCCCAGCAGCAGCTCAATTATCCCCAACCCGCCATAACCGCCGGCGCCGATAACCTTGACCCGAATCATAAAAATCTGCCTCCATAAATGGTGTTCGGAATTGACAATCCAATTCCGGCTGTTATGCTCATATTCCTCTATGAGCGCCATTGATGCAACAAAAAAAATTCTCGTTACCGGCGCAGCCGGCTACATCGGTTCCGTGCTTGTGCCGGCGCTTCTGCAACGCGGACATACCGTCATGGCGCTGGACAATTTTCTTTACGGTCAAACATCGTTGCTCGACTGCTGCCACGACAAAAAACTTTCCATCATCCGCGCCGATGCGCGCGATATGACCGCCATAACACCGCTTCTGGCGCAGGCTGACGCGATCATTCCGCTGGCCTGTCTGGTCGGCGCGCCGGTTTGCGCGCAAAAACCGGATGAAGCGCGCGCCATCAATCTGGATGCCATCAAGGCGCTGCTGGCGCGCGCCAGCAGCCAGCAACAATTTGTGGTGCCGGTTACCAACAGCGGCTACGGCATTGGGCAACCAGGCGCCGTCTGCGACGAAAAGTCGCCCCTCAACCCCATTTCGCTCTACGGCCGGTTGAAAGTGGATTTGGAAAACCACATCCTCAATGCCGGCAATGCGGTTTCATTGCGTCTGGCCACGGCCTTCGGCATCAGTCCACGCATGCGCCTGGATCTGCTGGTAAACGACTTCACCTATCGCGCCGTGAACGATCATTTTATCGTACTCTTTGAGGCGCATTTCAAGCGTAATTACATTCATGTGCGTGATGTGGCGCGCGCCTTCCTGCACGCCCTGGATAATTTCGAGCGCATGCAAGGCGAACCATATAATGTCGGATTAAGCGACGCCAATCTTTCCAAGCTGGAATTGTGTCTTGAGATCAAAAAGCAAATTCCGGCCTTCACCATCACAGAGGCGCCGGTCGGCAAAGACCCTGATCAACGCAACTACACAGTCAGCAACCTTAAAATCGAACAAACCGGATTCACGGCCATCAATTCGCTTGCAAACGGAATAGCCGAACTGATCAAAGGGTATCAGGTTGTGCGGCGTCGCCAATTCTCCAATCTCTGAACAGGTTGTTATGCAGGCCATTATTCTGCTCGGCGGACAAGGAACACGTTTGCGCGCCATTTATCCGGACCGGCCCAAAGCGCTGGCGCCCATCAACGGGCAACCGTTCATTGCGCGTCAAATTGAATGGCTTGTTCATAATGATATTGACGACCTGCACATGGCCGCCGGTTATATGGCCGATAAAATCCAAAACTGGCTGACCCAATCCAGATGCGCGGCAACGGTTACGCTTTCATCCGAACCATCTGCGCTCGGCACAGCCGGCGGCCTGAAATTTGCCGCGCCCTATATTCGCACAGACCCGTTTCTGGTGCTGAACGGCGACAGCCTCTTGCCCAACCTTCATTTTGAGGGAATGCTCAAGGTTGCCCAAAAACGCCCGACTCTTCTAACCATGGCCGTTACGCCGATTGAAGAAACCGGGCGTTACGGAACCGTTGCCTTTGATGCCGAAGGACGCATTACAACATTTCGGGAAAAGACAATGCGCGCATCCGGCTGGGTCAATGGCGGCGTTTATCTCGTCAAAAAAGCGTTGCTGGATGCAATCGAACCGGACAAAAATATTTCACTGGAAACCGACATTTTCCCAAAACTATGCGCGCAACGCCAGCTTGCCGTTTTCCCTTCCGAGCCGCCGCTTCTGGATATAGGCACTCCAGAAGGCATTGCCGCAATGGAATCATTTTTTAAAAGTCAGCCGCCGGATATTCAGCACTGACAGGTTAGCCGGATATAGGCGCCAAATCGGCGCTAAAATGCCGCAAAAACGGCGGTTGCCGGATGATCTTATACCCGTGCAACTTCTTGCGCTGCGCATGCACAAGCTCAATGACCTCAATGACATAGTCAATATGGCTTTGGGTATAA
>CAZMFH010000017.1:0-6364 GCA_964565485.1 uncultured Verrucomicrobiota bacterium
GCAATGGCCGATATGTATTCCAAAATGTCAGCCATGAACGAAGAAAAGTTTGACAAATACTGGCCGGAATCCATCAAAATGGGTATCGAAGCGTCCAAGACTTTCGATGCAGCGTCCCGCGAACAATCTCTGCAATCCACAATCTGGAACCAGAACCTTGCCAACATCAGCAACGAATGGCTTGCCAACATCACACGTTACGGCAACATCTACATGCGCGAAGAAGCTGGCAAAATGAATCAATGGATGATGGGTCAGGTTGCCGACGTCAACGCTTTTAACAGCGAACAGTTTTACGGCGCACTTGAAAAGGCTATGCCCGGAATCATGGATACCGCATCCGCTTATAAGGCGACCGTTGACCAAATGCTGACCGGCGAATTGCCCGACGTGGTTAAACAGGAAATCGCGCAGACTGCCGCCGAACGTGGCATGTCATCTGGCGTTTACGGCCCCGCGCTTGAGAACGCGCAGTTACGCGATCTTGGCATTAACCGGCTGCAATACTTACAGGCAGGCCAAGCGCAAATTCCGGCTTTGGTTGGCGTTTCGCAGGCGTTGACCGCACCGGTTGCCACGCCCAACATTTACCAAAACGTAATGATGACACCGACGCCGTTCACACCATCGCCAACTTACACGACGCCGACAAATGTTGCTGGCGTTTCGCAAAACTATTTATCTGCGATCATGGGGCAGACGATGATGCAGCCAGCGCAAGGCATGGCCGCTGTTGGCAACATGGCGCAAATACAGGCGCAGACCAACATTGCCAATACGCAGTTGCAGTATAGCCAAGCTATGAGTATGCTCAATTACGGAGTGCAGCAACAGACGCTTGCGCAGAATCAGAGTATGTTTGATCAGCAAATGAGAGCGCAACGAGAACAAAATTATTGGAATATGGCCGGAACAGTTCTTGGCGCAGGCGCGATGCTCGGCACGTCTGGAATGATGGGCGGCGGCAGCGCAAAAACAGCTACACCATATTCGGGAGCCGGTCTTTTCAGCCCAATATATTAACAGGAGAAAAAAATGTTTCCGGTATATCAAAATCAAGTTCAACGACAGTATCCCGACGCACGAACAATGGTTGTTGACTGGGCGAGCGCAGGCGACAAAATCATGCAAGGCGTCGTCACCGGCGTCAACCTCGGTTTAAAGATCAAGGAAAGCCGCGAGAATACGGCGTTACGCGCCATGCAGTTGAAGCAGACCGAGGCCGCGATGTTCGAGGCTAAGCGCGCTGGCGACCTGAACGAGAGATTGACCAACCAACGGCTTGCGCTTGACGCATTGCGCGAGCAGGAAGTCAGCTTTGATTTGGCGCGCAAGCAAAGCGAAACTGCGATTAAAACGTTTGAGGCAAACGCATCCGTCCAGTTGCAGCGAGCAGAAGCTTCCGCGCAGGCCGTGGAAACGCTGGCAATCCACAACGACAGTTTGACCGACCTTGTCGCCAACCACAGCAACCTTAACGATCAGCTTATAAGCGCGTCTGATTTTTCAGAAAAGCGCAAAATCATTGACCTTTACAAAACGCAAGCTGACGAATTTGAAGCCGTTACCGGAAAAACCATGAAGCAGATCGCCGCCGACTTGCCGCCAAACGATCCGCGTATCCCGATCTTGCAGGCGTTAAGCCCGTCCGCGCTTGAAGCTCAATTTCAAAACATTACCGTTCCAATCGAGATGCCGCGACTTGTAACAACCGACCCGTCTTTCGATGCTTTAAGTCCAGAGGAACAGGAATCCGCATTGCAGATGATGGCCATGACCGGCAAAGGTGGCGTCAGCAAAACCGATACCGTTATCAAATTTGTTCCTTTGAATAACGCAATTCAAATGTGGAAATCCGGCAACAGCCTGAATACGTTGCAGGGATTGAAGGAAACCGCGACCGATAAACAAGCGTTTGACAAATGGGCAAAATCTCATGGACTCGACAAAATTATTGCAGAACCGAAAAAGAAAACCGACGACGAAAAAGCAACTGACACCGCGCCGCAAACCGTTACCGTTACCACGTCGGACGGTAAAAGGGTTGAAGTCGCCAATCCATATTTGCAAACGCCCAAGTTTGTTGAGGCGGTTGATGAACGGTTTAAGAAGGTTGTTGATGCGAGTCCTTATCAGAAGTATTTTGAAAAAGGCCGTGCTGCGGCTAAAGCGTCTGGCGCATACAGATTCGCGGGAGCCGGTGCGGTGGAAGGTGGACTTGCGTTAAATTTCGCCCAAAACAGCCCCGAATTGCAAGCCGAAGAATACTCCTACTATGAGCGTTCGCTGACCGACGTCAAAAAGGAACTCCGCGCTACAACCGGATCGGACGTCAAGACGCTCAACAAAAAACTTGAATTGCAAGCGTTATCGGATAAACTGCAAGAAAAAGCAGACGAGATCAAGGCGAAATACGGAATTGTTGAAAAAGAAAAGCAGCCAAGTCAAAGCCAAACGCAAGACGGAACAATAACAATCATCAAGTCAACGCCCGACGGTATTATGAAAAACACCATACCGATTGCACGTCTTACAGAAGCAGAGAAATACGGCTGGAAAAGAGAGTAATGCAAAACGATCCTTTCCTTGTTGGCGCAACAATACAGCAAGACGATCCTTTTCTTACGAACGCGACACCGGAAACCAATGATCCGTTTGCCGCAACAGCATCCTTTCAACCCCAATCCGCGCCATTCACCAGCATGACACAGCGCGCGCTTGCCAAGCAGAACGTCCCCGGAACATTCCTCGGCGACATCGGACTGACCGCAAAGGCAATCGGCACCGGCGTTTATTCCGCAGCATTTGACGTGTTCCCGAAAATCCTTGCCGAAGCCATACGCGGCGGCGACATTGACGTGAACGACGCCGACACCGCGCTTGACCGCTGGATCAAGGAACAGAAAAAAGACCTCGAACGCTGGGATATGCCCGAACACCAAAAGAACCGCAAGCTATTCGGCATCATCAAAGCGCAGGATTTGCAAGCAGGCATCCAAAATCTCGGCTATTCAGCGGCAATTGGAACCGCCGGTATGTTGCCAGGCGCAAAGATAGGCGCAGCCATAGGCGCAAAGATCGGCGGCGGAGCCGGACTTGCCGCTGGCGGAGTTGGCGCGCTTCCGGGCGCTGGCATAGGCGCTACCATTGGCGGCGTTGTTGGCGGCATGATCGGATCGGCGGCCACCACCGCGCCAATATCATACCGCGCCACCAAAGACCAATTCCTTTCCGACATGCTTGACCGCGCCTTAGAACAAAATCCGTCATTGACGCAAGAGCAATGGGCTGAAATGAAAGCCGCGCTTGAAAGCGACGCACAGGCTTACGCCTTTTGGGAGGCCGCACCAGAAACTGTCGGCAACATGCTTACCGCAGGCATAATCAAAACGCCAGTTGGCGCATATATCAAGAACATCCCGAACATAAAGAACGCCATAGCACGAGTTTTAACCAAAGCTGGCGTCAAGCTGGCGCTGGACGTTCCCGAAGAACTGGCAACCGAAACGCTGACCGGCGTCAAGCAGGGCGCAATTGAAGCCAAAGTTGGCATCCGCGACGAAGCCCCGACAGTTTCCGAGACGTTTATGGAAATCCTACCGCAAACGCTGGTAACGACCGTGGCCGGAATGGGCATGGGCAGCGCGGCCAACCGCATATCATCCATTAGGCAGGAGCGCACGTTTTACCAAACGCTTGATAAAGCAGGGTATAAACCAGAGGAAATCAAGCGGCTTGCCAGCACAATCGGCTTTGACGATTCGGCATTGCGTATGGCTACCGAGCGCAAACCGATGTTGCAGGAGGCTATCGAAAAGAACGTGCCGCCGTCCGTAATGGCCGACATGCGCGATTCGTTCACGCCGAGTTTGTTGATGACGACCTACGCCGAAGCCAGCGAGCAGGGCGCGAACGAAAGCGCGGGTGTTCGTGCAGTTGACGATTTGATTGCCAGCCAAACATACAAAACGCTGCAACAGCAGATGCGCGAAATGATGTTTGCCAAGCGCGAATCCAATCCGGACGAACAGAAGTTGGCAGAACCGACGGCAGCAGCGGAACCAGCGGCAGCACCGACGCCTACCGTAACGCCGACAGCGGCACCGGCGCCAACGACCGCCGAAACGTTTGCGCCAGAACCGACCGCGCCAATCATGCCAGCATCCGAACCGGCAACCGCAATCCCGACCACGCAGGCCGCGCCAAGCCAGCCGTCGGCTATCTATCAAGCCGCGCCGCTGGCAACCAAGAAGCAAACGCAAGGTCAGCAAATAGCCATCCATGCCATTGACCAGAACATATTTGAAAAGATGATCCGGCCAATGATCGGAACGAATATCCAAACGCTTGACACATACCGTCGCGAATTTCCGACGCACACACACGTTATGCTGGAACGCACCGCGCCAAACGAAAGATGGAAGCTCACAGGTGTTGGCAGCGAGCAATCGCTCAAGCGCAAGCCGGAATCATACCCGTCAGTTTTCAGGCAGATTGACAGCGCCGAAGCCGAGAACGTAATGCGCATGCCAGCAAAGCCAGTTGCAGGCGTGTTTATTCCTGACGAGCCGGGCGTCCGCTTTGAAGGCACACAAAACGAAATCCTTGAAAAGCTTACCGGCAACAGACCTGAAATAACGCCAGCAGCCTTTACCGACTCCACCGACGCCAACGCAACCTACCTTGCCTATCCCGAAACCGAAGTTCAGGAGCGCGTCAAGCTCGGCGTCGTTTCCACGCGAACGGCAAAAGGCGGGTATAACGAACGCATCTTTGCTTGGGATACCGACAAATGGCATCGTTTGCCAGAAATACGAGACGCCAAATTTTCAACAGCAGCCAAAAAGATCATTGCGCGAAAATTCGTTTCCGGTGCCTACGACGGCATCACCCATCCAAACGCCGTTTTGAAGTCAACCGTCAAACCGCAAACCGAAGCTGACGAGGTCGGACTTACCATGAAAGAAGCGCCAAAGGCAAACGGATTACCGGCAGCGCTTGCTGATCCCACGAAGGCCATACCAGAAACGGTCATTACCGGCAAGGACAAACAAAAAATCTGGTGGAAATCAATCAATAAATGGATAACGGCGTTGCCTCTATTCCAAGGCCACAAGCGCGACATGGCCGGGCCAGTTATCAAATCCGCTATTAACCCAATAACCGGCTGGACGAACGACGAGGCGAACCGGATAAAAACCATTTACGAACCGTTTGGCGGAGGCGGATCATGGGGATTGTTTCTTGCAACCACAACTTTCCGCAACGCTAACCGGCTTGTTATCGGCGAAAAAGACCCAGCCCGATTGCAGATGATCGCCTACATGCACCAGCACGGCGACAAGTTTTCAACCGATTTAAGAGCCAAAGACGAAACAGGCCGGTCGGCATGGGATATTCTCGATATGCTTTGGAACGAAGGGTACGGCATCCAGTCTGGCGGCGACGCGCTTGGCGGACGGATTGAGCCTGTTGTTCGTTCCAAAACTTACGACAAGCAGACCGTTCCAGACAACCAAATCGCGTTGCTTAAAATCGTCCAAGACCTTATGCCACGCCGCACGATACCAATGGACGACGGCGTCGCCAACGTCACCGATCAAGTGCGGCGATTGAATATGATGGCAAAAGATTTTGTTAAAAACGGAGGACGCATCGAATACCAATCCGGCGACGCCTACGATCCGAACAGACCAATAGAACAGGGCAATACGGTTTTATCAATACTCGACCCGCCTTATGTGTTTACCACAGGATACGGCGAAGATTTGGTTAGCGTTGACACTTACGAGCAGACGGCAAATCTTATTGACCGCATTGTCAACGCCGGAAACAATATCATTTACACCGATTCCGCTTGGTGGACAACCGACAAAAAGCCGATTGCAGCAGGCATGAGCAGCGTCGAACGCAAGGCGATGGAACAGCAATATCGCAAAGAGCAAGATATGCGCAAGCGCGTTGCACCATCCGAAAAGGAACGCGCAGCCGCGATTCTCGAAACCATCCAAGACAAGCTCAACCGCTTTCAGGTCGTCGAGCAGCGTATCGGCCAGCATCGCTATGAGGTTTTAGGCATGCACAACGCTATGCCTCGCACAACGGAACAGGCGCAGGCTATCGAACAACCGCAGCCAAAAGCCAAAGTAATGACCAAGGAAGAATGGGCGGCAAAGGTTGCCGAGAAGATTGCCAGTTTGCCGTATAAGGTTAAGCAAAGCATTTGGTATAAGAAGCGCACAAAGTTTTACAAAACCGTTATCCGCGACATTGAAGTCAACCCCGACATGACCGTTACGCTTTTGGTTGACGACGAAAAGGGGCGGCCTACAAAATACATCAGCGAGGACATTATATCGCTGAC
>CAZMFH010000017.1:6464-22001 GCA_964565485.1 uncultured Verrucomicrobiota bacterium
GACGCCGATATGACGTCGTTTGTTGATAAAGCAAGGATGCTGCCCGTTTTGCTTGCGTGGACAGAAGCCAACAAAGAAAATCTATTTTACCTACCAGAAACAATGCCGACACCGCAATGGAAAGCTGGCGCGGAAATGGCAGCAGAAACCGCGCCTGAAGTCCGCATGTCGCTTGAACAGCAAGAACTATTTACCCCGTCCGCTCCAACTCAAATAACAACGCCGGAAGGCGCAGGGCTTACGCCCATTACCAAACCGGATGTCGAGACGGGGTTATCTTCACAGCAAATAAACCAAATCGTTGACGAGAACATCCAACGCGCAAGCGATATTGCTCAACGATACAACATCCCTGACGCCACAGACGAAGAGAAGTTTTCCGCAGCGCGTGAAGCTCTTGTTCGTGCGGCCAATAAATGGAATCCGGCCAAGGGCTTTGACTTCGGCGCGTTTGCCAACATCGTCATCCGCAACGAAATGGATAATCTGTTCAATCAAAAAATCCGGAAAGCCCAATACAGCGTCAGCAGCATGGACGCCAGCATTGGCCGCAGACAGGCCACAGGCGAGGCCGTAGACTCCACAATGGCGAACCTGATACCGGACTGGCGCGACCTTACCCCCGACGAGCAGGCGGCGCGCAAGGACGTGTTTAACGCCATGCAGAACGCCGTCGCCGAAATGCGGCCAGCCGACCAAACCATCATTGACGGCATCGGAAACGACAGGCCAATGCAGGATATAGCGCGCGAGCTTGGCGTAACGCCAGCCGCCGTTTCGATTCGGAAGGCCAAAATCCTGAAAGAACTGCGCGCCAAACTCGAAGCGCAGGGCGTTGACAACACGCTTTTGACCGAGCTTTTCACGCCACGCGCGCCGGAAGTTTTGATGTCGCAGGCAAACAAGGCGGCGCCAACAGCCGGAAACGTAACCGCCGCGCAAGCATCAAGCCGAATAGCCAACTGGATCAGCAAGCAATCGGCATTGCCGAAAGTCCGCGTTTTCCAGAACATCGAAGAAGCAGCCAATCTTGGACTATCCAACGCCACCATGTCAATGCTACGCAACGAACGGCCACGCGGCTTTTTCTTTGAACGCGCAAACGAAATTGTTGTCATTGCCGACGGGCTGGACAACGCCGACCGCGCGCTGGAAGTTGTGCTACATGAGGCTATCGGGCATTACGGCGTCGCGCATATCCTTGGCAAAGACTTCAATTCGGCAATGGCAAAGTTAAGCCGCGAAATATCCGATACCGAACTGACGCGCATTGCGAAAGATTATTACAACGCATTGCCGGATCAAGGTCTTGACAATCCGCTGGACTCCGAAGCCAACCGCGCATACTTGATGGCTGAATATGTTGCCGTCAACGCGCAGCAGCAGCCGACACTTTGGAAACAGTTTATCGAAATTGTGCGCCGGTTGCTTGCCAAGATCATGCCGGCAACGTATGTCAACAAATTGGTTAAGCAGGGCGAGATTGATAGGCTGTTGCAGGCCAGCCGCGAATATGTGCGGACTGGCGAGCGCGCTCCGATTGACGATTATTTGAAGGCCGATACGCGCATGTCGAAAGCGCCATCAACCACACCGGAGCGCGACGCCCGCTTCCGTGAGCTGACGAAGACGTGGACGCCAAGCACCGATCCTGCAGCATGGGAGACGTGGAAGGCCGCGCACCCAGACGAATACGGTGCTTTGCTTACCGAAGGTACAGATTACCGCCTATTCTACCACGCAAAGACCAAAGGCGACTTCAAGGGCGGTAAAATGTCCGCCGACATCGGCAGTGACGCCGACATCATGGGGCGCGGGCTTTATATTGCCGCCGAGCGCGACTACGTCGCCGCCACGTATGGCGAACCGATCGCGCTGCCGATTAGGGCAAAGTTCGCAAGCACGCAACAGTGGGTAAAACTGGGTCAAAAATACAGCCATCTATCAGTATTCAAGCAACGAGAAGCATCACGCCGCGAATTGATGGCGAAAGGATATGACGGAGTGTTGCAGGAAACGAAGCGGGGGCGCATTGGCATGGTCTGGAACCAGAGCGTTTTAGACGAAGCACAAAGACGTATTGCCGAAGTCGCCCCCGACTCCACAGGCCGCATCCCGCCGCCGTCCGAATGGGGCGACCCGACCACGCCGGATATTCGTATGTCGAAAGCGCCATCCGAGCCACGCGCTAACCCCGTCATCATTGACGAAGCAACGCGCAATCGTTACTTTCAGATCGGGCGCAGCTACCAAGCCGACTTCGTACCGCGTACCGAAATGGTTGCGCGTGTTCAGCCGCAAATCGAGCAGGAAGTCAGCCAAAAAGGAGGCATGCAACGCGTCCTTATTGACGCCAGCATTAACGGATTCCCTACAACAGATGCCGGAACAGTCAAAGCGCAATTGCTTTTGAACACGCCAGAATACGCCGCGCTATTCAACGGCACAGACATCGAACAAGACCTTGCCATCAGCCTAACCACGCGCAGCTTGCAGCAAGGCACGATTGCAGGCCGCACTTTGGCATACCGCCACGATCTTTTGCAGACGCCAGCGCAGCGACAGGCCGCCGTCCTCAAACTTTTATCTTCACCGCCACAATCGGTTTTCAGTAAATGGGACGCCATGACCGAAATGCAGCGTAACATGGCGCTGGCCGAACACCGCGCCAGAATGAAGCTTGCCATCAAAGCCATGAAGGCTCTGGGAATAAATGATATTACCGAAATTCCGCAGGAAATTTTGAACGACCAGCAGCGGTTTATGGAAATCATTAGCCAAGTTTCACAGCAATACTCTACCACCGGCGACCGCGTTTATGAATACTGGCGCAACTCGATTCTGTCTGGATTGCACACCAACATTGTGAACGTCACCAGCAACATGGTTCATGCCGGATGGGAAATGTTTGTGCAAAAGCCAGCCGAAGCATTGGTAAACATGTTCGTGCAAAACCCGAACGCGCCTACGTTTGCGTCCGTTGCCGCGTCTTGGCGAAAAATCTGGCCGCATGTTCACAACGCAAACGCCGCTATGGTAAAATCGTTTCAAACAGAAACCGGCATGTTCTCGGCCATTGACACCCAAGGCCAAACCGCCATTCCTGGCAAGCTCGGACGCATTATCAGAACGCCACAACGTGGACTTTTGGCAATGGATGAATGGTTCAAGACCATGTTGACACAATCGCTGGCCTACGATTACGCAACACGCATCGCCGACCAAAACAACTTATCCGGCACAGACCGCGACAACTTTATTGAATGGGCTGCCACCAACAACGACGGCGACAGCGTCGCTTACGAACAGGCGCAGAAAGAAGCAACGCGCATTCTGTTTCAAGAGAGGCCTGGCGCAATCGGTTCGTCTTTGTTGGCCGCTCGAAACGCCAAAGGCTTTACCGGATGGGCATTCAAGTATCTGGTGCCATTCATTACCACGCCGACCAACCTTATCAAGATCGGCATAGCCAAATCACCGTTTGGCATTCTGCGCCTTGGCATGGAAGGCATAGCCGCATTGCGCGGCAAGGAATCCCGATACGCCGGCGAAAGCGGCAAGGCCAAGTTTATCACCGACGCCGTCGAACAGACTATTGCTTGGGGCGTAGCTGGAATACTGTATTCCTTTACGGCGCCGCCAGACGACGACGAATGGCCTATTCTTACTGGCACTATCAGCGGATCACCAAACGAAAAGCGGTTTAGGATGCTCAACATACCGCCGCAATCAATTCGCATTGGGAACCGATGGTATTCCTACGCCCGACTGGAGCCGTTCAGCAACGCGCTAACGCTGACCGTGGACGCATTGACCGCGCTCCACAACGTCAAAGCCGGACGCGGATTGACTACAGATGATATGTCTAAAGTCCTTTCGCTCGTTAAAGACAAAACCTATTTGCAGACCATCGGCGACCTCATGCGCGGCATTGAGAATCCAGAAGAATGGGTTGCCTTGAGCCAAAACTTTTCTTCGAGCTGGGTTCCAAACCTTTTGAAGCAGGCCATCCGCGCCACCGACCCAATTCAACGCGACAACCGCGTCCGCGAAAAAGGCTTGGCGTTCCTCGGCAAGAGCCTTGCGGTTCGCGGGTTGCAGCGCGCTTTGCCCGTTTCGGCTATTCAACCAATACCGCGTATTGATCATTGGGGACGCCCAATCAGCAGCGACGTCGGAATGAAAATGCTCGGGCAGCCGACATCAGATATTGCATGGCGCATAACCGTTCCATCCCGCGTCCAGAAAGTGCGCGACGAAACCAACATTGACCGCATGATCTGGAATTGGAACCGCGCACAGACCGACGACGCAAAACAATGGTGGCCGGGGAACGTGCGCCCGACGATAAAGTTTGCCGGACGCGAGTTTGAAATGAGCGACAGCCAATTTGAACAATACCAGATTTTGCGAGGACAGACGGCGCTTAAAATGGCACAGCGTATTAACTGGAATTTTGATGCGCCAACTCAGCATCACATGAAAGTTTTGCAAGCCGTGTTTGAAAGATCGGGAAAGATTGCGCGTACAAAAATGTTACGCGACATTATTGCCGAACAGCGTTTGAGCCGCATAAACAAAGGCTGAAACGAATATAAAAAATAATTAAAAAAAATGCTTGACATAAAAACGCTTTATGATAAATTTTTATCAAAAGCAAAAAAAAGGGAGTAGCGACCCATGTCAAACAACGAAAATCAAAACGGCCTGTCCAAGAGAGAACTGATCCGCACTCAGTTTCGCTACCCTCTTGACGCAGGCCGTTTTTCTTTTGGAGAGATATGGATGCAAAAGATTGTCGGCATCATCCTGATCACGGCGGCAATTGCCGGTGGAGCAAACTGCCAGGAAACTGCGACGGGCTTGGCGAGTTGGTACAGCAGGGAGTCTTGCAAGAGAGAGGGGACAGGCGGCGAACAAATCCTGATGGCGAGCGGGAAGCCGTTGAACGACGCGGCAATGACTTGCGCCATCTGGAGGACACTGCCCGATGGGAGAGTGAAAAGGCCAGACTCACGGCGCTTAAAAGTGATTGCGCTCGAAACTGGCAGGTCAATTGTGGTGCGGTGGGCTGATAACGGGCCAGGAAAAAAGCAGCGTAACGAAGGAGTGATTATTGATCTGACGCCAGCGGCTATGCGCGCGCTGGCTGGGGAAGCAGGCATCAACGCAGGAAGGATAAAAGTTAAAGTGGAGGAACTAAAATAATGGAAACAAAAGAAATAGCATTACGTCAACAACTGCCGGCAAGCACAATGGTTGATCTTTTTAAGGCCGGCGAACTGTTGGCACAATCAGGCATGTTCGGCATTCAAAACGCGGCAGCCGGATTCGTTGTAATGGCGACATGCCAACAGCAGGGCATTTCGCTTATGGAGTTTATGCGTACCTACCATATTGTAGAAAACAAGCCATCCATGCGCGCCGACGCAATGCTGGCCGAGTTCCGCAAAGCTGGCGGTAGGTATAAGATCATCGAGAACAGCACCGAGCGAGCCGCCGCCGAATTTACTTTTGAAAAGCAAACCGTCGTGTTTGAGTACACTATGGACGGAGCCAAGCGGATCGGCGATTGCCTGAAACGAGACGGCAAAATAAAAGAAATATGGCAGAAACGTCCGGAGGATATGCTCTGGGCGCGTATGGTTAGCCGCGCCGTCCGCAGGCTTGCGCCGGAAATCAATGCAGGCGTTTATTCACCGGAAGAGGTCGTTGACTTTGACGACAAAAAAGGCGACAAAGGCGACAAACCGCTGACGCAGGATGAAGTTTTACGTCGCGCCAAGGTTGTAAAATCAGAACCAGCGATTGACTATTCCGTCTGTCCTATTGGCGGCGATGGCGTTGAAGGCAGGGCATGGGAAACATTCACCTTTGAAGAATTGCATGCAGCTTTGTATTGCGACGATCCTGCCATAACAGAGTTACACAAAGAAGCGATCCAAATGGTATTAGGTAAAGGAGAGGCATGATTATCTCATTCGACATCGAAACTATTGGAAACCCTGACGCGGTCGCGCTTATGCCGCCACCAGAAGTTAAAACCGGCAACATCAAAGACCCCGCAAAGATTGTCGAGAAGGTCGCCGAGGCCAAACGCGAGCAGGTCGAAAAGGCGGCACTTGACCCGCTGACCGCGCGCGTTGTGTGCTACGCGGCAGTTGGCTTTGTTGCACCGAGCCACGAAGGGATGCAGGAGCACGTCGAGATCGTTTCTGAGGCGTCCGACGAAGAAGAAACCAAGATCATCCAAAGCATCTTCCGTGTTCTTGGCGAGGATGAAACGCGGATTGTAACATGGAACGGCATCGGGTTTGATCTGCCGATGATTTACAAACGCGCCATGATCCTTGATGTTAATCCGTGCAGCTTCGGCGCGCCGCCGCTTTCAGCGTGGACAAAGCGCTATTCGACCGAACGGCATTACGACCTGATGCAGATATGGGGTGGATGGAACAGCAACCAATTTGCCAAGCTGGACACGGTAGCGCGGATGGTGCTTGGCGAACGCAAAAACGATTTTGATGTAACAACATTAGGCGAGCTAATCAAAACAGAAGAAGGGAGGGACGCAGCAGCAAAGTATTGTTTGCAGGACGCAAACCTGACATGGTTATTATGGACGAAATTCAACGGCACATTGTTTAATTAAGGAGATATTATGTTTACACAAGAAGGAACGATTCCGGTGGTGATAGGAGATGTGAAATTTGCGGAGTCAAAATTCGGAACTGGTCCGAACGACTTTGATATTTGCATCTTCCTGACAAGCAAAGATGACCCGAACCAGCATGATTGGTGGCGCGGCGAAATGTCGCAGAACTACGGCAAGGGAAACTTTGCAACAATGACGCAGGCAGAGATAACGACTGACGTTCTTCGCAAGCTTGGGTTTGAGGAAGATGATCTTTCTCTGTTACCCGAAAAACTGGTTGGCGTCGAAACTACTGCGAGCGTCAAGAAAACCGAAAAGGACGGAAAGATATTCTATAACGTCAAATACATTGGCGGCGGAGGCGACCAGCCAAAAGAGATTGATGTTTCGGATATGAAGGCGCGGCTTAACGCGCTGATGGGCGGCAACGCGGAAGCGACGGCGGCGCCGGAGCAGAAGCAGAAGCAGGCCGCGCAAACAGCGGCCAAACCGTCAACGAAAGCAAACCCGTTCGCCAAGAAGTCGCCGTTTAATTAAAGCCAATGGAACCGTTGCACGTCATCATTGACACACGCGAGCAAGCGCCTTGGGCGTGGAACTCTGGCAAAGTGATCACTTCTGTTCAGGCGTTATCGGCCGGAGACTACGCGCTCAAGGAGGATTGTGAGCAGGTCAAGGGACGTGCAACGCTGGCTGTTCGCTTTGCGGTTGAAAGAAAATCGCTTGATGATTTTCTCGGAACGATAAGCGTCGGGTGGAACCGATTCCAACGCGAGCTTGTGCGCATGGAGTCGTTTCCTGCGCGCGTTGTAATTGTGGAAGGAAACTTTAGCGAATGCTGTTTCCTTCAAGGGCAAGGAAGAATCATCCAACCCCCACATAACCACCCGATGCTTTCGCCCGAATTTGTCAAACGCAGGATAAGCGAATTGACAATGATGGGCGTTACTGTTTTGCTGGCCGGTAACGCGGAATTGGCCGCTGGACTGGCGTTCAGCGTTTTCAGAAGAAGGCAAGATTTATGCAACAACTTAACGTAACCGTAACCCGCGTAGCATACCCACCGCAAACCGACGAACCGGAAGCTTGGTATATTCTGGTTACCAACCAATGCACGTGTAAAGGAAGAATGTCTTGGAGGCCACAGGAAAACGAGCAACTTCTACTTGAAGGCGAGTGGTCAACATATCACGGCAACAAGGAATTTTCTTTTTCGACGGCGCGGCTTGACGTGCCAAGCAACCCGCGCGATCAGCTTCATTATGTCTGCACCAGAACCAGCGGAATCGGACAGGCTATGGAAGAACTGATCTGGCAGCATTCCGGCGACGACTGGCAGAACATTCAAGAACTCGACGTGCCGCGATTGTCCGGCAAAACATACGCCAACTTTCAATTGCAGATAGAATCGCTGATTCAAAAGAGCGAAGAAGCGCGAGTTGTCGCCGCGCTGATGGGCAAGGGCGCGACCGTCAACATGGCCGTCAGAGCTTGGGAAACATGGGAAAAAGAAACGCTGGGCGTTGTCAATGCCGATTGCTACCGGCTGGCCGAGCTTGAAGGTTACAGCTTCCGCGACGTGGACGGCAAAATCCGCAAGGAATACGGCATCGGCGACAACGACATACGCCGCATACGCGCCGCTGTCATCTACGCCTTGCGCAAACTTACCGACTCAGGCGATACGGTTGTCGCGTGGAACGATCTTTACACGCAGGCAATTGGAATGCTTGGCGGATATGACGAAGAGATCAGCCAATGCACATCGGAGCTTTTTGAAAACGGAACATTAAAGGCGTTTCCGAACAGCGAAGGCGTCAGCTTGGCGTCGGACTGGAAATCAGAAAACACAATTTGGGAATACATAACAACAAAATGAAAGGCATTATGAACACAATCGAAGTCCTTAACCCCGAAGTTGTCGGAGCCGAATTGGTGAAGGTGGAGCAATCATCGGGGCTGGCTGCCGACGACGCGCTATCTTTGCGCGGCAATTTTTCAAGCTACTACGACGAGATAGTTCAATGGCGCGAAAAGACCGCATTGATCACGCAGCCGGACGACGAAACGCATCAGAAGATAGCGCGCGAAGTCCGGCTCGGATTGCGCAAAGTCAGGTGTGAAATCGAAAACGTCCGCAAGAAACTCAAAGCAGATTCGCTTGCGAAAGGGAAAGCCATTGACGGTTTTGCTAACGTCCTAAAATATCTCACAGAACCAATAGAGGAAAAGCTACTGGAAATCGAGCAGTATGCCGAGCGCAAGGAAGCGGCGCGCATTGCCGCATTAATCTCAGAACGAACGCGCGCGCTTGTGGATGCCGGTGGCGATCCGTCAGCGTACAACCTCGGCAACATGAATGAGGAAACTTTTGGAATCGTAATTGCATCGGCCAAGAAAGCGAAAGCCGAAGCCAACGCCGCAGCAGAAAAGGCCGAGGCAGACCGCATCGCACGCGAAGAGGCCGAGGCAGCCGAACGCGAGCGCATCCGCAAAGAAAACGCGAAACTGAAAAAGGAAGCCGCCGCCGCCGAAGCAAAGGCCGCAGCCGAACGCGCCAAGATCGAAGCCGAGCGATCCAAAGAACGCAAGCAAGCCGAAGCACGGCAGCGCGAACTCGAAGCCAAAGCCACCGCCGAACGCGGAGCGCGAGAGAAAGCCGAAGCCGAAGCGGCAGCTATACGCGCAGCCGAACGCGCCAAGATCGAAGCCGAAGCCGCAGCCAAAGCTGCCGCAGAACGCGCACCGGACAAGCAGAAGATCATTACATTTATTGATTCTGTTGAACGCTGCAAAATGCCAATTATGATGACTATTGCCGGACGCGAAGCAATGTCCAACATCAAAGGAATACGCCAGAAGTTTTTGGATTTTTGCCGTCATCAGGTGGAGTCGTTGTAATGCAATTCGACGCCGCGCAAAAAAAAGCCATCGAACATGCCTGTTCCGCGCCGGTCAGTATTGTAACCGGCGGCGCCGGGACGGGAAAATGTTTAGGGAAAGGCACTCCATTGTTGATGTATGACGGGAATATTAAAAACGTCGAGGATATTACAGTTGGAGATGTTCTCATGTCGCCCGATTCCAGCCCGACAACAGTTTTATCAACCACGTCGGGAATTGACGATCTGTTCAAAATAACTCCGATAAAAGGAGATTCATTTATCTGTAATCGTGCGCATATATTATCAGTAAAATACACAAAAAAACTTAAAAGACATTTAGTTTCTGACAAAATGCACCCTTTTAATATATCTGTTGATGAATTATTGCAATGGCCAAAAAAAAAGAGACAAGAAATAAAAGCATGGCGTACTGGAGTGGAGTTTGCTGAAATTCCAGTATGTCTTGACCCTTATTTCGTGGGATTATGGCTTGGAGATGGCACCACAAATCATCCATATGTAAGCACGACTGATTATGAAGTTGTAGAATACATGCAACGTTTTGCTGATTCCATGGGGATAAAGTGTAAAAAAGTAACTTCTGTTAATCATTCTTGCCCAGTATATAGGCTTACCACGGGAAAAATATCTGGATCAGGTAAATTTAATCGAAACCCAGTTACCGCGCTGATGCGTAAAATCGGAATACTGGGAAACAAACACATCCCGCATATATATAAAGCTAACTCTCGCAACATAAGATTAAAAGTGCTGGCCGGAATAATTGACAGCGATGGTTATGTTTTTCAAAACGGAACTGGTTGCGAAATAGTGTTGAAGGTAAAAGAACTTGCAATCGATGTTGTTTATTTGGCGCGTTCATTAGGTATGGCCGCCTATATAAAAGAGCGTAAAAAACGCGACCAAAACGGCAGGGGCGGCACTTATTGCGTAATTCAGATTAGCGGAGATATGAGTGATATACCCACTCTTATAGCTCGCAAAAAATTTAACCCAAGAAAACAAATCAAAAGCGTATTGCACACATCAATATCAGTAACCCCTATTGGTGTTGGTCAGTATTACGGATTTACCATTGATAACACAAACGGTTTGTTTATGCTTGGTGACTTTACTGTTACACACAATACAACGATCATACGCGCCATAACCGAACGACTGGAAGCCGCCGGCGAGTCTGTTGCGCTGGCCGCGTTTGCCGGCAAGGCCGCCGCGCGCATCCGCGAGGCATGCCAACACCCAGCGTCAACGATTCATCGCATGCTTGGCTACAATGGCAAAAACTACATGACCGAAACGCTTTGCGACAAATCAATAATCGTTGACGAAGCATCAATGATTGACGCCGCTTTGCTTGCCGAAATCATTACGAGAAAGCCACGCCGCTTATGCCTTGTTGGCGATCCTGCACAGTTGCCGCCTGTCGGACGTGGCCAACCGTTTCACGACATTATCAATCTGCGCCCCGACCTCGTTGCAGAGTTGACAACCTGCTATCGCGCCACCGAAGCCGTGTTTCAAGCGGCAACCGCCATCCGCAACGGAAGCAGACCGCCAATGCAGTCCACCAGCGACGGCGAAAAATGGAGCGTTGCCAACACCGGCGACGCCAAGCGCACCCATGCGCAAATCATGCAATGGCTTAAAGACGGAGCATTTGACTTTGAAAAAGACGCGATCCTTGTTGCTCGTAACGGCGAAACACCAGACGAACCATGCACCGTCAGAGGGTTAAACCTTGCTATTGCCGAATACCTATCACCACGGCAGGAAAAGCAGCCGTTCAATGTTGGCGACAGGGTAATGAACACCAAGAACATTCCCAATCTTGACGTCTGGAACGGAACAACCGGAACCATCCACAGCATTGACCAAGACGGCGGCATCTGGATTAAAACCGATATACCAATCATTGACCACAAGAAAACCCTGATGGATTCAAACCCAATCTATACCGACTACGTCATGTTTCCAAAGGACAAACGCAAGCACTTGCAGCTTGCCTACGCCATGACCGTCCACAAAGCGCAGGGCAGCCAATACCGGAATGTTTTACTTGCCTGTTTCAACCGCGATATTTTCGGATTGCTTGACAGATCATTACTTTACACCGGCGTCACCAGAACCAAAACGGCATGTTGTGTTGTCGGCGAAGTATCGGCAGTATGGGCGGCCATCGAAAAAGTTAATCATAAGAAAACTATTATTCAGCAACTTGCGGAAGGGGAAGCATGAAGTTTTACAGCTTTGACGACATCAAAAAACATAGCGATTGCGCGGCATTTGCGCGCGACGTTTACGGCGCCACCGTTAAAAACGGACGCTGCAACGCGGCATGGCGCGGCGGCGACGGCATTGAAAACGTCAGCATTGACCGCGAAAAATGGTATGACCACAAAGAAAAGCGCGGCGGCGGCATCATCCAGCTTGCTTCTTTCAAATGCGGCGGCAACATCCAGCAAGCGCAATCGTTCCTTGGTGAATATTACCGGCTGACACCGAAGATCGAAACCGGCGCAGCACCGAAAGAAAGCCATTATGACGACCTGCTCCGCGAAGGCTGGCATCATATCGAGCGCTACGACTACATCAAAAACGGCAAGCTGATTCATTTTGTGGTAAGGCTACAACACCCCAACCGGCCCGGCAAAAAGGAGTTTGTCCAAGGCTGTATTGAAAACGGACGCGAACGCTGGGGATTAAAAGGCATCACAACAGTTCTTTACCGAGCCGACGAGCTTGCCGATTCTGAATGGATCGCCATTGTCGAAGGCGAGAAGTCTGCCAACGCGCTTATTGCCGCCGGCATACCAGCCACCACCTGTTGCGGCGGCAGCAAAAAATGGCACGACGCACTAAACGCGCAGCTTGCCGGCAAAGACGTCGTGATCTTTCCTGATAATGATGAACCCGGACAAGCCCACGCCGAACAGGTTGCCGCGTCGCTCTATAAAGTTACCAAAAACATCAAGATCGTTTCGCCGGCACCCGGATTAAAAGAAAAGCAGGGCATTGACGACTGGCTGACCGCAGGCCATACCGCCGACGAGATCATCCAGCTTATTAAAACAGCAAGACTTTACGCGCCGCAAACAGAAATCATCTTTTCGGCCATTGATTCGGGCCCAACAGAAGATATGCTTGCCGAAGCAAAGCGCGCCAACCTTGTGCCGTTTCGCAATTATATTCAATCCGAACAGGAAAAGGAATCACGCGGCGGCAAGAAGCGAACCGAGATCGTCAACGAACCGCGAACACATCAAGCCATGTTGGATGATATGTCCAAGCGGTTCCTTGGGTTTCCGCGCAAGCAGGGCGACGAATACCTGTTTGACCACGACCGCGACACAGGCGAGATCATCCCAATCCGCGACAGCGACCGGCTTCTGGCGTGGATAGGACGCCGATCAAAACAGCCCGTAGGGTGGAGCCGAGGCGAAACAATGGTATCACCGCGTCAATTCTATTGTTCAGTTGTGGCCACGGCACACCGTTACGAATCCATATCCCTGATTCCGTCTTGGCCGCGCCGACCAGACGTCTACTACGCCCACGACAAACTACCCTATGCCTGCCCAAATCTTTCGAGACTGCGAAAGCTTATTGATTGCTTCTGCCCGGCCACCAAATACGACCGATGCCTGATGGCCGCGTTCATCGCGGCGCCGCTTTGGTATATTCCCGGCATTCCACGTCCGGCTTGGGTGATTGACAGCATGGACGGGCAAGGCTGCGGTAAAACAACGCTTGTCGAGCTTGTTGCCCAGCTTTACGGACACGCTCCTATTTGCACGTCAAAGCAGGAGCTTGCCATCAATCTGCAACAGATCGTAAAACGTTGCGTAAGCCATTCGGGACGGCAAGCGCGCATCTTCCTTGTGGACAACGTCACCGGCAATTTCAAATCAGAGGAACTTTCCTACCTGATAACCACCAAAGACATCACCGGTATGGCTCCTTATGGACACGGCGAAGAAACGCGGCCAAACGATCTGACGTTTGTTGTAACCGCCAACACCGCCACCGTTGACGCCGACCTTGCGCATCGCCTGATGTATATCAACATATCAAGGCCGGACAAAACCCTGCTGCGCGCGTCATGGAAAACAACCGTGCTGCGATTCATTGAGCAGAACCGGCTGGAAATAGTTGCCGACATCGTTTCAATGCTCGATTCGCACAAGCCGTTTGATATTCCGCCAGGCACACGCTTTCCAGAATTTGAGCAATCCATATTGCAGCCATGCTGCGGCTCACAAGAAATGCTGATTGAAGTCCTTAGCTATATGGAAAAGGCGCGGTCGGAAAGCAACATCGAGGAAGAGCAAGCGCGTTCAATTGCCGAGGTATTTGACTTCAATATTGCCAAGCTCGGATTCGACCACAACACCCCTGTTTTCATCCGCACAGACGTGGCCAATTCATGGGGCAGATCAGCCTTAAAAGAGTCCTATGATTACAAAGGATATCCGGTCCAGCTTATCCGAAACCTTGCCAAAATCGGCATGCTCCCGCAGATAGATCAGCATATAAAACGATGGCCTACATCATCAAAATCAGACCGCGTAAGCGGTATTGCATGGCGATTTAGCGACGCAACCGAGCATGCCCACGTCCTGTCCAGAGACGCGGACGGCGAAATTACCTATCGCAAGCTCTAAAATCTGGACAGGGTGGACAGGGCAAAATGACAACTTCTGTTTTATTAAATAAAATCTGGACGGGGTGGACAGGGTGGACAGGGTGTTTCGGGAACTTTTGCTTGACTATTTCGCTATTAAAATCTATAAATCCCAGCGTGGACATACTGGGTAGACCATTCTCCCTACTCCCCGTATGCAAGGAATAACATTAACATTATATGTAGGGGGGGAGTAGAGAGAACACCCTGTCCCCCCTGTCCAGATTCAGAATAAGATTTAGAGAAGAATAGATCAGAAGAATAGAAACAGAAAAGGAAACCTTTATGAAAAAAACAGAACAGCATCCGGCATTGCCGCTTTCCATAACTTTCGATCACTCCAACCACTCCTACACCGACAATACCGGAAAGCGATACATGTCGGCAACCGAGTTTATAAAACAACAGTTTGAACCGTTCGATGAAATGGCGGCGGCCGAACGGATAGCCAAGCGCGACAACAGAATTGCATTGGAGATTATTGCAGAATGGCGAGCGAAAGCAAAAGCATCTGCTGGCTATGGAACGCACGTCCACGCCTACGCCGAAAGTTTGGTGTTGGGGATGACGCATCCTGAACCAGAAACAAGCCAAGAAAAGAGAGCGTTCCAAATTGTGGATAAAGCCATGATACATCTGGAAAGACAATATGAATTTTTAGGAGCCGAGCAGATAATTTTTGATCCGCTGTTCGATCTGGCCGGGACAATAGATTTGCCGGCGCGAAATAAAGCCACTGGCGCAATCGCAATTTTGGATTGGAAAACATGCGAGGACATCACCGATGATTCGTTTGGACGGTTTGCGTATGCTCCGATCCAAAACATCAAGGATTCAAAAGTATCGCATTACGCATTACAACTTTCGCTTTACGGATGGCTGTTGACCGACCAGCAATACAGCGCATATCCGACAGCAGGCGATCCGGTCGAGCTTGCGCTGATCCACATCCCGCATATTGGCAGCGATCCAGTTTGGCGCGAGATGGTTTATTACGGCGACGAGGTTAAAAAGATTGCTTTGAAAAAGATCGGGCAGTATAATCAAAAACAGGAAGGAGGTGCCGATGGTGAACCGCTGAAATAATCGCTACATCGGTTGAGCGCACGAAGAAAGGAGACTGACATGGATCAGAAAGCGGTAAATAGTTTGCTCGAACGACCGGCACCGAATGACGCGCTGACGCTTCGCGCGTATCGGATCATCGAACGATGGCTTGAATGGGCGCGGATGCACGGGCATATGGAACACGCGGAAGGCATTGTGAAGGACTCCCGCGAACTGATTGCCAACGC
>CAZMFH010000018.1:0-21427 GCA_964565485.1 uncultured Verrucomicrobiota bacterium
TCCAGAAAACCTTCCAATTTTTGTAGACGCGTCGGATGACGCAGTTTGCGCAGAGCTTTGGCTTCAATCTGGCGGATGCGTTCGCGTGTTACGGCAAACATGCTGCCAACCTCTTCGAGTGTGCGCGGGCAGCCATCAGCGATGCCGAAACGCAGATTGAGCACTTTTTGTTCGCGCTCGGAAAGTGTCGTGATAACCTGCTGCAAACGTTCGCGCAACAAGCTGTAGGCCGTCATCTCGGATGGGTTTTCAGCCGATTTATCCTCAATAAAATCGCCAAAACAGGCGTCATCGCTATCGCCAACGGAAGCCTGGAGTGAAATCGGTTGCTGAGACATTTTGAACACCTCGCGCACACGTTCCACGGAAATATCGGTTCCATTGGCGACTTCCTCCGGCGTCGGCTAGCGCCCGAAATCCTGCAGCAGCTGTTTTTGCACGCGCACTAGCTTGTTGATGGTCTCAATCATGTGAACGGGGATGCGAATGGTGCGCGCCTGATCGGCAATCGCGCGGGTCGCCGCCTGACGAATCCACCATGTGGCGTAAGTGCTGAATTTATAGCCGCGTTTGTATTCGAATTTTTCAACTGCCCGCATGAGGCCGGTATTGCCTTCCTGAATCAAATCCAGGAACATCAGTCCGCGATTCATGTATTTTTTGACGATGCTGATCACCAGCCGCAGATTGGCTTCCGCCATTTCGGTGCGGGCTTTTTGGCCCTTTTTCAACCAGTCTTTGAATTCCAGATACTTGACCTCAAATTCCCGGGCGTCCATCAGAAAGGCAGCCTGCAATTCCTGCGCCTGCTTTTGGTATTCGCGTAATTTCTCCGTCCGTGCCGCTGTTTTTGCCGCGCGCCCGGTTTCCAGCTTTTTACACGCAGCCATGTTTTCGCGGTATTGCTGATAATAGCTGTCTGCAACAACCACAAAGTCCTCGATGGCTTTCTGCTTGAAATAAAATCCGTCCAGTTGCCGGGCGTAAAGGCGCCAAGCCTGGTCAAACAGTTTTTGATAGTAAACATGTTTTTTGGGATTACTCTTGCTTTTTTCGGCCTTGCCGAAAAGTTCGACGATTTTTTTGTGCGAAGCCTGTACTTTCTTTTTCAAGGCCGGCATCAGGCGAAAATACTTGTCGCGCCCCTCGACATGTTTGTCTATGATAATGCGGTCAAAACGTTCGCGGCCCTGTTCCAGCCGGTCGGCCAGACCAAAATAAGCCTCCATGGCGAACCCAAAACGCTTGAAAATGGCGCGCGAATTGATTTCCGCCTCCTCAATCCGTTTGCATATTTCCACTTCCTGGTTGCGCGTCAACAACGGCACCTGCCCCATTTGGTGCAAATATGTCCGGATGGGATCATCCATCACGTCTAATGATTTGGCTTGCTCGGCGCGTTCATCCTTTTCAACCTGTTTTTTGAATTGTTCGACGTTGGCCACGTCAATCACTTCAATATCCATGCCGCGCAACAATAAAATAAACCCGTCTATTTCCTCCGGATCAATCAGATTGGTCGGCAACGACTCATTAATATCCGCATAAGTCAGATAGCCCTGATCCCGCGCCAGCTTCATCAACTCTTTGATTTTTTCGCGCAGTTCTTCGCTGCTCAATTTAATGCGGATATTGGCGTTCAGCGCATCATCCGTCTGCAGAATCGTAACCGGCTTTTCGGCGCTGATTTTGGCCGGCAAATCGGATGAAGCCGTTGGCGCCGGCTGGATTGCGTGATTTCCGGAAACTTTGGACGGTATTTTCGTTTTTTTTGATTTGGCGGATTGCTTTTTGGAACAGGCTTTTTGTTTTTGCGGAGCAACACCCGCCTTTTTTATTGTCTTATGCATCGTTTTGGCAACCTTGATACTGCAAGTGAATTAAATCTGGCGGCAAAGCATTTTGAATTATATTCATCTGTTCCTTGGCTCAACGGTTGCCACCGGGGAACAGCCAACGGTCGGTTTCGAACCGACGACCTGCGCATTACGAATGCGCTGCTCTACCAGCTGAGCTACGTTGGCAACCAAAAATCCCAAAGTCGTTTCTTTATACCCAATTTCGCTCTGCTGTCAAGGCCGGAAATTGTCAAAAACAAGCGCTTCAACGGATTGAAAAAGTTCTGGATAATATATTTTCAAAATAAAAGGATTTATGCAAGAATTGCCGGCATGTACGACCTTGCCGACACAATAGCCGCCATTGTTACCGCATCCGGTGAAGGGGGCATATCCATTATCCGTATTTCCGGACCAAAAACTTTTGCCATAGCCGACCTCATTTTTGCCTGTGCCGGCGCGCCGCCTTCTCAAAGGCATTCACATAATATAATATACGGCAAAATTCACGCCGGCAATAAGATTATTGACGAAGTTATTCTATTGATGATGCGTGCGCCGCATAGTTATACCCGCGAGGATGTCGTCGAAATCCAGGGGCACGGTGGCTTGCTGCCGGCGCGCCGTATCCTGCAAACCGTTCTGCAAAAAGGGGCGCGTATGGCCGAGCCGGGCGAATTTACCTTGCGCGCGTTTTTGAACGGAAGAATTGATCTTGTTCAAGCCGAAGCAGTTATGGATCTTGTGAGAGCAAAAACAGATCGAGGGGCAGCAGCGGCTATTGAGCAATTAAGCGGCAAATTAAGTTTGTCTGTCAATCAAGTTTACGATGATATTGTCAAAATTTGCGCCGATCTTGAAGCAAGTCTGGATTTTTCCGAGGACGACAGCGTTCCATCAAATCTTATCGAATTGATTGGCAAGCAATTACAAGTTATCAAAAAAGATCTTCAGCAAATCCTCGCCACTTGGTGCGAGGGACACCTGCTGCGCGACGGAGCCTTGGCGGTAATCTCCGGCAAACCTAATGTCGGCAAATCAACGCTTTTGAATTCTTTATTAGGTCAAGAACGCGCAATTGTTGCGCCCATACCAGGCACAACCCGTGATATTATCGAAGAAACCATTGTCATAGAAGGGTTTCCGATTAGATTGGTTGATACGGCTGGATTAAGGGAAACGTCTTGCGCTATTGAACAGGAAGGCGTACGCAGAGCAAAACACCATATTCAAAAAGCAGATTTGCATTTATATGTCATTGATGCTTCGCAACCTGTGGATGACAATGAACAAAACTATCTTAATACACTGGATAATTCCAGGCTAATTATTATCCTGAACAAAACAGATCTTGGAAATTATTATCATTATCCTCCAAACTCAAACTTTATTGATGCGCAATTAATTTATGGTAAAGGGTTAAGCGAAATCAATGCAATGATTATCAAAAAGCTTGGCATTTTAAAATCCATACCACATTCTGTAATCTCAGATCGCCATAAAGCAAACTTAACCAAAGCTTATGATCTTTTGGAAAAAGTGATTGTGCTTTTACAAGATCACAATACCAATGACATCGTTCCGATTATATCGCAATTAAGAAAAGCTATTGAAATGATTGGAGAAATTACCGGAAAAATTTATTATAATGAGTTGCTTCAATCAATATTTTCAAGATTTTGCATAGGGAAATGAATAATCATTTTGATGTAATTGTCGTTGGCGCAGGACATGCCGGCTGTGAGGCTGCTTTGGTTGCAGCCAGGGTTGGCGTAAAGACGGCTCTGATCACAGACAGCCGAAAGACAGCCGCAAAGATGTCCTGTAATCCATCCATAGGCGGAATAGGCAAATCGCACTTGATATCCGAGCTTGACGCGCTTGGCGGGGAAATAGCTGTTAATACTGATTATACCGGAATACAGTTTCGTATATTAAATACAAAAAAAGGACCTGCCGTTCAGGCATATCGAGCGCAGTGTGACAAAAATGCCTATTCAGCAAGAATGATGTCCATACTGGTAAATACAAAAAACCTTACCATTATTGACGATACGGCGATGGATATATTGATCTTAAATGGGAAATTGAGCGGGATTGTCGCGAAATCAAACCTAAATATCCATGGGCGAACAGTTGTATTATCAGCCGGAACGTTTTTGAATGGCGTTATTCATATAGGCTCCAAATCATATTCTGGCGGCAGAAAGGGAGAGTCATCAGGAAATGAATTAAGCCAATCATTGTCTCGGCTTGGATTTAAAATCGTAAGATTTAAAACAGGAACACCGCCAAGATTGGATAAAAATTCAATAGATTATTCAAAAATGATCATTCAGTATGGGATTGAGCCACCACCTCTGTTTTCATTGCATGCAAGAGAAGATCGGCGAATGTTCCACGTGGAACACGGAAACCTCGATCTCGAATGGCTGAAAAAAATGTTCCACGTGGAACATTATGATTCAAATATGCGTCCATGGGCTCCCGGAAGCGAACAAATGCCATGTTATTTGACGCACACAACAGATGAAACACACAAAATTATCAGAGATAATTTGTCGGTCAGTTCATTATATGGCGGCTACATTGCTGGCATTGGAGTAAGGTATTGTCCTTCTATTGAAGATAAGATCGTGAAATTTGATGCCAAGAACTGTCATCATGTTTTTATTGAGCCTGAAGGGCGGTCTGCACAAGAGGTATACCCGAACGGCATTTCAAATAGTTTGCCTGAAGATGTTCAAAAACAGCTTGTGCATTCGATTCCAGGTTTGGAAAATGCCAGATTTCTGGATTTGGCTTATGCTATTCAGTATGATGTCTCTGATCCTACTCAATTAAAACACACGTTGGAGTCAAAAAAGATTGAGAATTTGTTTTTTGCCGGGCAAATTAATGGAACGACAGGATATGAAGAAGCTGCGGCGCAGGGTTTTGTGGCTGGAATAAATGCGGCGAGAAAAGTGCGCGGTGAATCAGAGTTATCTTTCGGTCGGACAGAATCTTACATTGGCGTTATGATAGATGATCTGGTTACAAAGGGTGTTGATGAGCCTTATCGTATGTTCACTTCCAGATCGGAGCATCGTTTGGTCATGCGCCAGGATAATGCTGTCTATAGAATGCTTGAAAAAGCAAAACTGATTGGCATTATGGATCAAGCATTTATTGGGCGTACCGAAGAAAATCTCAAAACCATTCACGATGAAATCAAAAGATTATCCAGTGCATATCATAATGGTATTTCTTTGCAGCAATTACTGAGGCAGCCTGGAGTGAAATATCATGATCTTATTGGCGCAAAAATTTTGCCGGATGAGGTTGTCAATCAAATTGAAATTATGGTTAAATATCAGGGCTATATTGATCTTGAAAATGAGCAAATTTTGAAGATTAAAAGGAATGAAAAAATGAAAATTCCTGCTGGTATTGATTATGATAAAATAAGCGCATTGCGATTTGAATCAAGACAAAAATTGAAAGCCATTCGTCCTGAAAATCTTGCGCAAGCCATGCGCATCCCTGGGGTCAATCCGGCGGATATCGCTATTCTTTCAATTGTAATTAAACGCAGTTGTTCGCCGGGTTAGGCTTGTGCGTGAGATTTGGCGCATTTATGCCAGAATAGCGCGGATGCGGCGAACTCCGGAGCTGGATGCTTCTTCCTTTTGAATCTTAAAGCGTCCAAGTTCGGATGTGTTTTGAACATGCGGCCCGCCGCATACTTCCTTTGAAAAATCGCCGATCGCATAAACTTTGACTTGCTCGCCGTATTTTGCCGTAAAAAGCGCCGTGGCATTTTGCTGCTGGGCTGCTTCGAGCGTCATGACAGACATGGTAACAGGCTGGGCTTTTTCAATTTGCTCGTTAACCAGTTTTTCGACTTGAGCCAATTCTTCCGGAGTCATTTTACAGGGATGCGCGAAATCAAAACGCAGGCGTTCCGCAGTGATGTTTGATCCCTTTTGTTTGACGTGTGCGCCAAGCACGATTTGCAAACCACGATGCAGCAAATGCGTAGCCGTATGCAAGCGCGTCGTGATTTCCGAATGGTCTGCCAGGCCGCCCTTAAATACTTTGTCTGATCCTTGTCTGGAAATATCCTGATGTTTTGCAAAAGCTTTTGTAAATCCATCATGATCAACGGATAATCCGTTTTCACGGCAAATCTCTTCGGTAAATTCAATTGGAAAACCAAAAGTGTCATAAAGCCGAAAGGCAACGCGTCCGGCCAAAACGGTTTGATTATGGGATTTGATTTGATGCAGGGCTTTATCCAATTCTTCCAAGCCTTGATTGAGAGTTTTCTCGAATTTTTCCTCTTCAATCGCCAATTCATTAATGATATGAGCGCTTTTATGTTGCAATTCCGGATAAGCGTGGGCAAAAGTGTTTATCACACTTTCGGCGACATTTTTTGAAAAACCCGGGTTCAGGCCGAGCTGTTTGGCATGCCGGACAGCTCGACGGATCAGACGCCGCAAAACATAGCCTTGCCCGAGATTGCCGGGGGTGATGCCCTGATCATCGCCTAAAACAAAAACAGCGCTGCGCAAATGATCGGCTACAACCCGAAACGCGCGGGTAATTTTCTCGTTCTCGTCAAATTTTTTGCCGCTTCCTTCCGCAATTGCCGCAATAAGCGGCGCAAAGAGTTCAGTTTCATAAACCGAACGCTTGCCCTGCAGCATAGCCGTCATCCGTTCAACACCCATGCCGGTATCAACATTGTGCTGTTTTAACGGCGCATAGGAGCCATCGGCCAATTTGTTATATTGCATGAAAACATCGTTCCATACCTCAAAATATTTTCCGCATCCGCACCCAGGACGGCAAGCCGCGCCGCAAGCCGGGCGTCCTGTATCCACAAACATTTCCGTATCTGGTCCGCACGGGCCTGTCTGTCCGGCCGGTCCCCACCAGTTGTCTTCCATGGGCAGGAAGAAAATATGTTTGTCGCTGATCCCCATTTTTTGCCAGAGTCCGGCGGAGGTATTGTCGGCATCTACGCTTGTGTTGCCTTCAAAAACAGTAACGAACAATTGTTCTGCATTCAGCTCCAGGCCTTCCGAACCGGTTAGAAACTCAAACGACCAGGCGATAGCCTCTTCCTTGAAATAGTCGCCCAATGACCAATTTCCGAGCATTTCGAAAAAGGTCAGATGTCCCGCATCGCCGACGGCCTCAATATCGCCGGTGCGGATGCATTTTTGCGCGTTGCATAGTCGTTTGCCGGCCGGATGGGATTCACCCATCAGATAGGGCACGAGCGGATGCATTCCGGCTGTTGTAAATAAAACGGTTGGATCGTTCTGCGGAATCAGCGAGCTGCCGGAAATAACAGCATGCCCGCGTGCGCGGAAGAAATTGAGATATCGTTCTTTTAATTCGTTAGCGGTCAAAGCAAGCATTCTCCACCTCTGCCGGGCTGCTGATTAAACGCCGCCCGCGCGCATTTTGGCCTTGATTTGCTCGATTAATTTTTGCTGCATAGCCTGGTTGGTCTTGACCAGTTCAATGGCGGCCTCCCGCCCCTGCCCGAGATGTTCGCCTTCAAAAGAGATCCAGGATCCGCGTTTTTCCAAAACATTATGCTGGATTGCCGCATCAACAATCGAGCCGGCCCAGGAAAAACCTTCATTAAAGAGAATATCGAATTCAGCCTCGAGGAAGGGCGGCGCCATCTTGTTTTTGACCACTTTGACCTTGGTGCGGTTTCCGATTACCTGGCCGGTGGAATTCTTAAGAAAGCCGATTTTGCGGATATCGAGCCGCACGGAAGCATAAAATTTCAATGCCTTGCCGCCGGTCGTCGTTTCGGGATTGCCGAACATGACCCCGATTTTCTCGCGTAATTGATTGGTAAAGATGCAACAGGTTTTGGAATGCGCGATGATTGCCGTAAGTTTGCGCAGCGCCTGTGACATCAAACGCGCCTGCAAACCCATCTGCGGATCGCCCATCTCGCCTTCCAATTCGGCGCGCGGAGTCAGCGCGGCCACGGAATCAATCACAACCACGTCCATGGCGTTGCTGCGAATCAAGGTTTCTGCAATTGTCAGCGCTTCTTCGCCGGATGACGGTTGTGAGACAAGCAGTTCATCAATATTCACGCCGATGCGTTTGGCATAAAGCGGATCCATGGCATGTTCGGCGTCAATAAATGCGGCCACCCCGCCTTCTTTTTGGGCGTTGGCAATAACGTGCAGGGTCAGGGTTGTTTTGCCGGAGGATTCCGGTCCGTAGATTTCGACGACGCGTCCGCGCGGCAATCCGCCAACGCCCAGCGCCATATCCAGCGAAAACGAACCGGTGGAGATACAAGGCACCGGTGTTGTGGCGGCGGTATCGCCCAGGCGCATGATGGCGCCATCGCCAAACTGTTTCTGAATTTGAGCCAGCACGTCATCCAGATTGTTTTTTTTATCCTTGGGTTCTTCAGGCTTCGATGTTTGTTTGGCGGCCATAAGCAACTCCTTGCGTAACGTTCGTTTAGTTAATGCTTGTCTGCTAATTATTTCCGACCGCGCCTCCGGCGGCAATTGCTGCTGCGGCAAACAACTTAACCGGCATAGCCGCGCGGATGCGCGCGATGCCAGTTCCAGGCAGTTTGCAATATGTTTTCCAAACTGCTGTGGCGCGGCTGCCAGCCAAGCTCTGTTGCAGCCTTGCGCGCATTGGCCACCAAGCGCGCGGGATCGCCGGGCCGGCGCGGAGAAACACGCGCCGGAATCGCATGGCCGGTTACCTGTCTTGCTGTTTCAAGCACCTGCCGCACTGAATATCCGGCGCCTGTTCCCAAATTGATTGCGCCGGCGAAATTCTTGGTCAAAGCCAGGAGGTGTGCGGCAACCAGATCTTCAATGTGTATGTAATCACGGATACAGGTGCCGTCGGGTGTGTCATAATCATCACCGAACAATTCGACATCTTTGCGGCGCCCGAGCGCCACCTGCAAGAGATTGGGAATCAGATGCGATTCCGGATCATGGTCTTCGCCGAATTTACATGATGCTCCGCAAGCGTTAAAATAACGCAAAAACGCCGTCTGAAAACCATGCCGCTCGCGATACCAATCGAGAATTTTTTCGAACATCAATTTCGATTCCCCGTAGGGATTGGTCGGACGCTGTGGCGTGGATTCGTCAATCGGCGAAAATTCCGGCTGGCCGTATGTTGCGCAGGTTGAGGAAAAAACAATTCGCCGCACACCGGTTTGCAGCATGGCCTCGGCCAGATTGATGCCGCCCCGCAGATTATTGCCGAAATACAGTTCCGGATGCGCCATGGATTCGCCGACCAGCGCGTAGGCCGCAAAATGCATAACGGCATCCGGCTTGGTCAGCTTCAGTGCGCCGGAAATATCCTGCGGATTGCGCAAGTCGCCCTCGATAAACAAGGCGCGCGTGTCAAGCGCTTCACGATGCCCGCGTTCAAGATTATCGAACACAATCACCGCATGGCCTTCATTCAACAACCATTCAGTGGCAACACTGCCGATGTATCCTGCGCCGCCTGTTACGAAAATTTTCATAAACGCATCAAGCTAAATGGCTTCCCCCATTTGAAAGCGCGCAAAACGCCGCGGCGTGATCGTGTCGCCTGCTGCCGCGCTTTTTGCCTTGATCAAATCCTGAACTTTCGTTTTGCCGCTGGGATCTTTGATAAAAGCCTGCTCCAGCAGACAAACCTGCTCATAGAATTTGTTCATCTTGCCGTCGGCTATTTTTTCCACAATGGCGGCCGGCTTATCTTGAACCTGGCCAATATAAATTGCGCGTTCGGAAGCAACCAAATCACCCGGCACATCAGTGCGCTGCACAAATTTCGGACTTGAGGCGGCGATTTGCAGGCATAAATCCTTGACCAGCTCCTTGAATTCCGGTTGTGCCGCTGTTTCCGGTTTGCCGCAGCCTACTTCAATCAAAACGCCCACCGTAGCGCCGTGATGAATATATGAGCCGACCAAACCGGGCGCCGTACCAACAAAACGCAAACTGCGGCGAATAATAATATTTTCGCCCGTCTCTGCGATTTTGGCGGTAACTTCTGTTTTGGCAATATCGGCCAAAGCCGCATCAGATTGAGTCGCTTTATCGGCAAGAGTTTGAATAAAGGCGCGAAAAGTCTCGTTTTTGGCCACAAAATCAGTTTCGCAATTTACCTCGATCAAACTGCCGATTTGGCCGTCAGCAGTGATTTTTGAGGCAATAATACCCTGGTTGGTGGCGCGTGTGGCTTTTTTGGCCGCCACAGCTATCCCACGTTCACGCAGAATTTTTACCGCCGCCGCTTTATCGCCGTTGGCTTCAACCAAAGCGCGTTTACATTCCATCATTCCAACATTAGTTTCGTCGCGCAGCTCTTTGACCAACGCCGCGGAAATATTTGTCATAGCTGTTATTGCTCCTTTTGCTTTTCGATGCTGTTTCCATTTTTTATATTTTTATAAAGCGCGAGCCGGATTGGAGTTAGGCATTTGCTTGTGGTTTTTCCGGCGCTGCGGCATCTGCCGCCGGAGTTGCCGCCGGCTTTTCGCCGGCTTCTTTGGCTGCCGGAGCAGCGCGTCCTGCCGAACGACCGCCGCTTGTTTTAGCGCGCGGACGACGTTCCCGGTCGCCTTTGTCGCGGCGCATTCTCGGGCGCTGCTCGGCGCCATGTTCCGCAGGAGGTTTTTCCTTTGCCGCCGCCGCTGCGGCCGCCGCTTCCTGGGCGCGCACTTCAGCAAAATCGGAATTGGCCTTGATGATCGTATCGGCCATGATGTTGACAATCAGTTTGATAGCGCGTGATGAATCATCATTGCCGGGAATCGGATATTGGATCGGATCGGGGTCGCAATTTGTGTCCACAACCGCAACAACCGGAATATTCATGCGATTGGCTTCTTTTACCGCAATGGCTTCGCGGTTAATATCAACGACAATCATTACTCCCGGCATATTGTTCAGATTGACCAAGCCGCTCAAATTGCGCTGTAAGCGCGCCAATTCATGCCGCAAGCGCGATGCTTCCTTTTGCGGCATACTGTCCAATGCCCCGCTTTTCTCCTGTTCTTCGATTGTACGCAGGCGGCGAATGCTGTTGCTGATGTTTTTGTGGTTGGTCAAAGTGCCGCCCAGCCAGCGGCTGATAACATAATTCTGGCCGCAGCGCAGAGCGGCTTCCTTGAGAATTCCCTGACATGGTTTTTTTGTGCCGACAAAAAGGACGTTCTTTCCGCGCGCAGCGCTTTCATACACAAAACGCTGGGCCAGTTGTAATTGCGCCAGGCTTTTGGCCAGATCAATGATATAAATGCCGGCGCGTTTATCAAAGATAAAGCGCTTCATTTTGGGGTTCCAACGCTTGCTTTGATGTCCAAAGTGCAAGCCGGCATCAAGCAGATCGTTGATTGTAACGGGCAGAGACAGTTCGGTTGCGTTAGCCACAGTTCCTCCTTTTTGGTTCCGCCGGTGCGGCGGAACAATCCGCTTTGGTCCTCCCCCGTGGCACGGGGGAACACTCGCTTCTATCCCGGCTTTGCCGGGATCCAATGGGAGGCACTCTAACAAACCTGTTTGAAAGCGCAAGCGCTATTTCCGATTTTAGCGGCGCTTGAAGTTGAAGCTTAAAAATGGTCGCGCCTTGCGCAACAAAAGCTTTGCCTTGCGCGCGCAATCGCGCTACATTCCCGTTTGGTTGGTTCGCCGTTCGAAATACCATTGAGTGCCGGGACTAAGGCTTGACCGGCATGTTTTTGCGCATATCATGTTCACGTGGCTGGTATAATTGAGCAACCGAAGCAAATTGGCAAAGCGCCTGACCTTTGCCGCTGTATGGCGGCCAAGATCTGGCGTTGAATGGAGGCATCAAGACCATGAATAAACGGAAACTTAAACTGGGTGTAAATATTGATCATGTGGCCACATTGCGTCAGGCGCGTGGTGTGAATTATCCCGATCCGGTTGATGCGGCGCGGATTTGCGAAGCCGCCGGCGCGCACGGCATAACTGTTCATCTGCGCGAAGACCGCCGCCATATCCGGGATGCCGATGTTTACGCGCTGCGCAAAACCATCCGCACCCGGCTGAACCTGGAAATGGCCAATGCGCCGGAAATCGTGGCCATTGCTCTCAAGGTGTGTCCGGATGAAGTTTGTCTGGTGCCGGAAAAACGGCGCGAATTGACCACGGAAGGCGGCTTGGATGTTGCTGGTCAGCAAGCTGCGCTTAAGAAAACCGTGGCGCGCTTGAGTCAGGCCGGCATTCTTGTCAGTTTGTTTATAGATCCGGTGCGCCGGCAGTTGGAGGCTGCTGCCGCCATAGGCGCGCCGGTGGTGGAATTACATACGGGCGCTTTCTGTAATGCCGCCGGACGTGTTGCGCAGGCGGAACTAAAGCGTTTGATCGCCGGCGCGGAATGCGCGCGCGCATTGGGTTTGCAGGTTAATGCCGGGCATGGCATCAATATGGACAATATCGCCAGGGTATTGCGCATGCCATGGCTTGATACATTGAATATCGGCCACAGCATTGTTGCGCGCGCTGTCCTGGTGGGCATGCGGGAGGCGGTGCGCGAAATATTGCGCGCCATGGCGCTTTATAAAGGATGCGCGGCATGCTGAGTTGTTCGGCCATCAATCAACCAAACTCCGCCGTAATTGGGCTTGGCGTTGATTTGGTGGAAATAGGGCGCATGCAGCGCTTGCTGGAAAACCGGACAGCGGAGCGATTCAAAACCCGCGTTTTTCTCAAAGCAGAACGGGAATATTGCGATTCACGCCCAAAGCCGTGCCTGCATTATGCGGCGCGCTTTGCTGCGAAGGAAGCTGTTGCCAAGGCTTTCGGCACAGGCATCGGCGCCCTGCTCGGCTGGCGCGATATCGAGGTGGCGCGCAACCCGCAAAGCGGCGCGGTTTTTGTGCGTTTGAGCGTCAAGGCGCGGCGTCTGGCCGCGCGGCGCAAAATCGGCAGGATTCTGCTCAGTCTCGCGCACACGGGCCAACTGGCCATGGCGCAAGTTATTCTGGCTGGTAAAAATTCCAGCGGGGGTTGCCAATGAAAATTGTCTCAACTGCGACCATGCGCGAACTGGACCGCCGAACAATCAATGATTTTCAAACCCCTGGCGAAATACTCATGGATCGGGCCGGTTACGGACTGGCATTGTTTATTGATCATCTTGTCGAAGACAGGGATTTCAGCAACCGCGCGGTTTTAATGATTGCCGGGCGCGGCAATAATGGCGGCGATATTTTTGCGGCAGCTTCTTATCTGCATTCCATGCAATACTCGCTTGACATTTTGCTGGCCGGTTCGTTCCGTGATGTCAAAGGAGATGCGCTTACGCATTTGGGCAAATTACAGGCCAAACACATCAAAATTGAAGAGTTGCCCACTCCACAGGATTGGGAGCATGCCATTGCGCATATGCGCGCCACGCGCGGACCGGATATGCCGGTGGTGGATGGTGTGCTCGGCACGGGAATCAGCGGTCCGGCGCGCGGGCCGGCCGCCGGCGCCATAAGCTTGATCAATACGCTTGGAAAATATAATCCCGTAGTGGCGGTGGATGTGCCGTCCGGCCTGGATTCCGATACCGGTTTGGCCGGGGGCGATGCTGTTCGCGCCGATTATACGGTTACCATGGGATTGCCCAAACGCGGATTGGTCCAGCCGGCGGCGCTTGATTATGTCGGCACGCTTGAGGTGATTGATATCGGCCTTCCGCGTGATTTGGTTGACAAGGCCGAATCGGACATGGAATTTATTGCCGTCGCCGACTTGCAGCCGTTCTTTGGCCGCCGTCCGCGCGCGATGCATAAAGGCGGCTGCGGACACCTTTTATTTATCGGCGGCGCGGCCGGTTATACCGGCGCGGCCATTCTCGCCATCCGCGCAGCCTTGCGTTCCGGAGTGGGTTTGGTAACGGCAGTTGTGCCGCAAGGCATTGCCGCTACCGTTGCCGGTCAGGTTCCGGAGGCAATGGTGCATGGCGCGGCGGAAACAGAGTCTGGCGCGCTTTCCGGGGAAGATTGGCCAAAATGGCATGCCAGATTGGCTGATTTTACCGCCTTGGCCGCAGGTCCCGGCCTGACATGTTGTCCGCAAACCACACGCTTGGCGGAAAAAATTTTAACAACATGCACTTTGCCGCTTTTATTGGATGCGGATGCTCTGAATGTGTTTGCCAACCGACTTGCCGCTTTGGGGCAGTATGGCGGGGATTTGGTCATAACGCCGCATCCCGGCGAAATGGGGCGCCTTTTGGGATGTTCGACGGACAAGGTGCAAGCCGACCGGTTTGCCGCCGCTCAAGAAGCTGCGCGCCGTTCCAATGCCGTGGTTGCCTTGAAGGGCGCAGGCACGCTGGTGGCGGAAACAGGGCGCCCCTTGCATATTAACATGAACGGCAATCCAGGTATGGCGACGGGCGGAACGGGCGCTGTTTTAACCGGGCTGCTGGGCGGCTTGCTGGCTCAACAGATCAGGCCGTTTTATGCCACATGCGCGGCGGTTTTTCTGCATGGCCGCGCCGGCAATATCGCCGCAGACCGGAATACCGAAATTGGCCTGACCGCCGGTGAGTTGATCCACGCCATTCCGGAAGCATTGCGTGATCTCAGCCTGCGTTAATCCGGTCTTGCTTCCGCCATGCTTGGAACTGTCCGGTACGCGTTTCTTTCATTGACCATGAATTTGTGATGAGGTCAGGATGCTGCCGTAGTAACGCGGCCGCGGCATTTGCCGCGGCCGCAAAGCAAACAATTGATCTATTACAAACGCGTGCTTACCAATTTGCGTTGACAATCGGCAGAACGCGGGTCCAGGCGTTTTCCTTGCCCCAGGCAATATTGATCACACCAACCTGCAAACCTTCAAGTTTGACGGCATAGTTGATCACGCCAAGCTGCAGTCCTTTAACTTCCTTGGCGGCATTGATGCCCAGCCATTGGGCTCCATCAACTTTGTCGCTCCAGTTGATCAAACCGGTTTGCCAGCAGGCGCTCTGCATGGCCAGATTAACCAGCGCAGCCTGGGCAATTACCGTGCTGCCGGCGATATTCAAGAGACCGCATTGCCCGCCGGTTATATCTCCGCCGGCCCAGTTGACCAAACCGACTTCAATACCGTTGACATTGCCGCCAATCATGTTCAAGGCGCCGTAGCTGTATCCGGAAACATTGCCGCTGATCATGTTGATCAAACCGGCTTGCTCGCCGTTGACATTGCCGCCAATCAGATTGACCAGCGCCAAAGAGCCGCCGTTGACATTGCCGGCCGTAAAGTTAATGCCGCCAATCTGGCCGCCGGTAATATTAGCGCCGACCATGTTGATCACGCCAAGTTGCAAGCCGCGCGCATCCATCGCAACTTGATTGATCACGCCGATGTCCACGCCGGTGATGTTTTCATTGGCGCCATAAATCAGGTTCAAACGCAAGCCGTTGACGGAAGTGCTGTCGCTAAGAATGGCAATAGGACTGACCAGTGAAAGCTGAAACGGATAAGCTGTTTTTTGAGCAGGCTCAGCCGCCATGGCTCCGGTTGCTCCAATCAGACATGCCACACTCAATATTTGCAGATAACGCTTCATTTAATCTCCTTGTATTGTTGAACTACAACTTCATATGCAAACAGACAAACCGATCACGCCTCGATAAGCCACCACCCCCTTTCTCAATACGGCATTATGCCGTCATTCAAAGGTTTATTGATAGCCTCCACCAACAATAACCGGTTTCCGGCCAATTTTACCGGCGTACCGTTTCTTAACCGGTTTTAAAACTACGCCATTAACGACTTTACCATACAGATATAAAGCTCCTCTGTCAACTCGAAATTACACTTTTTTGATTTGCGCTTGTAAATTGCAATTCGTTCGTGGTAAATAATACAGAGGTGTTGCTGATGGAACCAAAAAAATCGCTGATTCATGAAGACCCGCGTGTGCCTTTGGCGGCTGAACGCACATTTTTAGCCTGGATTCGCACCGGATTGGCGTTGATGGGGTTCGGATTCGTAGTGGCGCGCTTCGGTTTGTTTCTGCGGGAATGGACCGCGACACAAGGCGCGGAAAATTATACAAGGCACGGCGTCTCGATCTGGCTGGGCATAGCGCTGGTGGCGCTGGGCATGTTTCTTAATCTGGCGGCGCTTGCGCGTTATCGCCGCTATCTGCAACAGCTTGCCTGCGGCATTCTGCCGGAAGCCAGGCCACGCCTTGAAACAATGGTCGCTGTCACGCTTTTTTTAATCGGCGTTGCCGCCGTCTTCTACTTGCTCTTTGCGGCATAACGGGAATACCCGGATGTTTTGGAAGAGCACAAGACCGGTTTTATTTGCGCCATCGGTCTTTGCGTGGCTGAAGGAAAGTTGACGATGCCTGAAAGAAAAGCATTACAAGCCGGCGCCGAAAGCATTCTCGAAAGCATTTCGGATGGCGTCTTTACTGTTGACTCTGCCTGGCGCATTACTTCTTTTAACCGGGCTGCCGAAACCATTACCGGCATTCGCCGCCAGGATGCCATCGGTAAAACCTGCTCGGATGTCTTTCGCGCCAGCATGTGCGAAACCGATTGCGCTTTGCGGCACACAGTTCAAACCGGCAAACCGCTTGTTAACAAGCCGGCTTTTATTGTGAACGCCGCCGGCCTCAGAATTCCAGTCTCCGTTTCCACGGCCATTTTGCGCGACAAAACCGGCAAAATCAGCGGTGGCGCGGAAACTTTCCGCGACCTTACTCTGGTTGAGGAATTGCGCAAGGAATTGGAAGGACGCTTTCAGATGGGTGATCTGGTCAGCCGCAGCGCCGCCATGCGCCGCATTTTCGATATCCTGCCCCAGGTCGCCGAAAGCAATGCCACGGTGCTGATTGAGGGCGAAACCGGCACAGGCAAGGAACTGCTGGCGCGCGCCATTCACAATCTAAGCCCGCGCGCAAATAAAAAATTTGTGCCCGTCAATTGCGGCGCATTGCCGGAAACTTTGCTGGAATCAGAGCTTTTCGGTTATGTTAAAGGCGCATTCACCGGCGCAGGCCGGGATAAGCCGGGGCGTTTCGATCTGGCGGAAGGTGGCACGGTCTTTCTGGACGAAATCGGCGATATCAGTCCGGCGCTTCAGGTTCGCCTGCTGCGCGTGCTTCAGGAAAGAACCTACGAGCCGCTTGGCGGCACACAAACGCGGCGCGCCGATGTCCGGATTGTCGCCGCCACGCACCGTGATCTTGCGGACTTAATGCGCAAAGGCTCGTTCCGTGAAGACCTTTTTTACCGCCTGAACGTTGTCAATCTGGATTTGCCGCCGCTCAGAAAACGCAAAGAGGATATTCCGCTCCTTATTGAACATTTCATTGTCCGTTTCAATCGCCGCCAGGCTCAAGCGGTTAAATCCGTGGCGCCGGATGCGCTGGCCTTGCTTATGGCGCATGATTATCCCGGAAACGTGCGCGAATTGGAAAACATCGTCGAACGCGCTTTTGTGCTTTGCCGTTCAGGCCGGATCGAGCGCGCGCATTTGCCGCCCGAACTTTCCGGACGCTTGCCGGAAAATATTGCTTCCGCATTTGTTGCGCCGCTTGCCGCCCAAAAGCGCGCGGCGGAAGCACAGGCTATTCGCGCCGCCCTGGAGCACAACAATTTCAACCGCCTGGCAACCGCCCGGGCGCTGGGCCTGCATAAAAGCACTTTTTTCCGCAAACTAAAGGCGCTCGGCATCGTTCCCCCCACTAAGGACGGCCGCTCGCACCCGCGCAAATAGAGTCGCATAAAAGCTACTGTTTTTGCCAATACAGTCGCGTTTTAGATGCTATGCCTCACAGACTGTCGAAAAAACTTCGATGTGTATCTTCTTTCAAAACAATATTTTATGTATTTTTAGATGCTGACCGCCGAAGTTGGCTCGTTTATTGCTATTATAACATAATATGAAACTGGCATTGGCAAATTGGAATGGCAGGATTTCGCCGGTCTTTGATGTGGCCAGGCAGGTTGTGCTTTTGGAAATTGAACGCGGGCTGGTAACCGCGCGGCGCGAGGAACCATTGCCGGGCACGGATCCGCAGGCGCAGGCGCAAAAATTGGCGGAACTTGGCGCGCAAACGCTGATTTGCGGGGCCATTTCGCAGCCGATGGCGGCGATTCTGGCGGCCCGAGGCATAAAAATTGTTCCCTTTACGGCGGGCGCCGTGGACGAAGTATTGACGGCATGGCTAAGCGGAAATTTGCCGAATCCGGCTTTAAGCATGCCGGGTTGCTGCGGACGCACGAGGCGGAGGCATGGATGCGGTGCGCGGAGCGCGTGCCGGATGGGCGGTTTTTAACGAAAGGAAGAAAAAAATGAAAGTTGTTTTAACGGCTGCGGGACGGGAAATGACCAGCGCGCTTGATCCGCGTTTTGGGCGCGCCAAATATTTTATTGTTGTTGATACGGAAAGCGGCGAGTTTGCCGTCCACGACAACGCGCAAAACCTGAATGCGGCGCAGGGCGCCGGAATTCAAGCCGGCGAAACGGTTGCCCGGTTGCAGGCTGAGGCGGTCATTACCGGCAACGTTGGCCCAAAAGCTTTTCGCGCGCTGAATGCGGCGGGCATAAAAATTTATCTGTCTGGAAACGATAGTATTGCCGAGGCCTTGCGCAAGTTCAAAACCGGCGAATTAAAGGAAACAACGGCGGCCAATGTGGAAGGACATTGGGCATGAACAAGCCTGATATTGCATTCAAAACTATCGGCGTTATTTACAGCCGGCATACGGAACCTGAGTTGACTCCCATTCAACCCGTCTTTGCGGAGGGTTGCGAGGGGCGTGCGGAGATTTTTTCCAAATACGCCGACGGGTTGCAGGATTTGGATGGGTTTTCACATATCTATCTGATTTATTTATTTCACAAAGCCGGACAATACAAATTGAAAGTTAAACCTTTCCTGCAGGATGTTGAACGGGGGGTCTTTGCCACCCGGGCGCCCTGCCGTCCGAATGCGATTGGGTTTAGCATAGCGCGCCTTGTCAGAAGGGAAGGCGTTTTGCTGTATCTCGACGGTTTGGATATGTTGGATCAAACACCGTTGCTTGATATCAAGCCGTATATCGCCCGGTTTGATCGTCTGGAGAATACGCGTAATGGTTGGCAGGATGCTGTAAGCGATCAGACTGCGTCCCGGCGAGGGGCGCGTCATAAATAAGTGAAAGGAACAAGAGATGCCGCGCGGAGATGGAACAGGCCCATTGGGACAAGGCCCTTTGACCGGGCGTGGCACAGGTTTTTGTGTATTGCAGAAAACACAAACTGGAATCAATGGTTTTGCCGGTATTCAAGGCAAACCTGTATATGCAACAACAAACAACAGAGAGGAGGCTACCATGCCAGGAGGAGACGGAACGGGGCCCATGGGAATGGGACCAATGACAGGCCGCGCGGCCGGGTTCTGCGCGGGATACGGAATGCCGGGATACGCAAGTCCGGCGTTTGGACGCGGTTGCTGGGGGCGTGGCGGCGGAGGAGGACGCGGATGGCGGAATATGTTCCATGCCACCGGTCTGACTCGCTGGCAGCGACCGGTTGCCGCATTTGGCGGAGCGCCGGGCTATGCCGCGCCAACCAAAGACCAGGAACTGGGCGCATTGCGGGAACAGGCCGGATATTTTGAAAGTGCGCTCGGCAATATCCGCAAACGGCTTGAGGAACTGGAAGCCGAAAAAACGGCCTGACCCGACTATTCGGATTGGCCAATAAGCTCGATAATGAAGAGTCTCGGCGTCCACGCTGGATGCCGGGACTCTCAACGACAGAACGTTTGAGTTTTAACATAAATATCGGAGAAAAAATATGCCGCGCGTACCGCAAGAAGTCAGCCAAGCATGGGAGAACCGCAACGGTCCGGTTATTCTGGCAACAATTGATGAAGTTGCCACGCCTAATATTATTTACGCCACGTGTGTCGGCAAATTTGGAGACGACAAATTGGTTGTTGCCGATAATTTTTTCAATAAAACCAGGCGCAACATCCTGAGCGGAAGCAAAGGCGCAATTCTGTTTATGACCAAGGACAACAAGGCTTTTCAGGTCAAGGGCCGGCTGGAATATCATAAGTCCGGTCCAGTCTATGACGACATGAAGAAATGGAATCCGGCCAACCATCCCGGTCATGCTGCGGTTTCGTTGTTGGTCGAGGAAGTTTATCAGGGCGCAAAAAAAATACTTTAGGAGGTATATTATGCCAAGAGGAGATGGAACAGGTCCGGCAGGAATGGGACCAATGACAGGCCGCGGGATGGGCGGCGGAACGGGACGCGGAATGGGCCGCATGGGCGGATTCGGCTTGGGCGGCGGCGGAAATTGCGTTTGTCCGCGTTGCGGAAAAACCGTTCCGCATCAACGCGGCTCGCCGTGCAACCAGATCAAATGCCCCGCTTGCGACACGGTAATGACAAGGCAAACATAGTGCAAAAGGAATACAAATATTTATTTGGCCCGGTGCCGTCCCGCCGACTGGGACGGTCGCTGGGTGTTGATTTGACTCCGTTCAAGACCTGTACGCTGGATTGTATTTTTTGCCAGTTGGGGCGCACTACCAAAAAAACAATCCGGCGCGCGGTATATGCGCCGCTTACGCCGATAAAATCCGATCTTGCCGCCTGGCTGAAAGCCGGCGGCAAGGCGGACTACATTACGCTGGCCGGTTCCGGCGAGCCGACGCTGCATACCGGGTTTGGCGAGATTCCGCGGTTTGTTCATGAACGCAGCGGCATTCCTGTCGCGCTTCTTTCCAACGGAACGTTGTTCTGGAAACCGGAGGTGCGGCAAGCAGCCCAACAGGCGGACTTGGTTAAACTTTCACTCAGCGCCTGGAATCAAAACTCTTTTGAACAGATTAATCGTCCGCATCATAGCCTTGATTTCAAGAAAATCGTTGAGGGATACAAAATGTTCCGGGATATTTTCCAGGGCCGGCTTTGGATCGAGGTGTTTCTGGTTTGGGGCACAAATTCCACGCAACATGATGTCGAAAAAATAGCACGGATTGTTTCCGCCATCGCGCCGGATGAAATTCACCTCAATACCGCTGTTCGTCCGCCGGCCGAGGATTTTGCCTTTGCAATGCCCGAAGCCGCCATGAAGCAATTGACGCAATTGTTCCAGCCGCAGGCCAAAGTGATTGCCGAGTTTCCGGCGGACAAATCCGCCGATGTCGCGGCCAACGAGCAAACGATTCTGGCAATGCTCAAACGACGTCCCTGCACGGCGCCGCAAATTGCGCATGTCTTTGGCATGCATCCGAACGAAGTCTCAAAATATATCGGAAAATTATTGCGTACCGGAGCAATCAAGCCGTCCAAAAGCGGCGTGGAAACATATTATACGGAAAACCTGGATCCGTGATGAGGTCAGAATGCCGCAGCTGCGCGGCGGCAAGGGCGCCGGTGTATTGGCATACTCCTAACCCTTGCCAACAAAGCAGATGCGGCATTCTGGCCTCACCCATAGGGCGGTCTTGGTTGCAAAATCGCGCGTCATCATTTTAGTGATCTGTAGTTAAAGTTACAAGCTGTTGAACGACTGTGGTTTAATGATGTTTAATAATAATCCCGTCACGGATCCAGG